>NZ_JBYSXL010000025.1:0-58721 GCF_058782155.1 Methylobacterium sp. FW306-05-D | reverse complement strand
TTGCCTGCGTAGCCGTAGATCGTGTCGTTGGCCGCGCCTCCCTTCAGGGCATCGTTGCCGGCGGTCCCGAGGATCAGTTGGCCGCCTTGGCCCGCGACCGTGTTGATGCTCAGACCGACCTGCCCACCGCTGCCGGCATTGCCCGCCAAGTCGACGTAGCTGGAAGCGGCCACGCCGATGCTGTCGGGACCAGAGAACCCGGCCTCGGGGGTGAACACGGCGGTGTAGGTCGCGACGTCCACCGCAGTCAGGCCGCTCAGCTGACCGTGGGTAACGCTCACGTCCGAAAGGTCGAAGCCGCGCACGGCTTCGCTGAAGGAAAACGTCACCAGTGCGGTCTGACCTAAGGTCACCTGGGCATGGTCCGACGAGATCGATAGGCTGGGAGCCAGCGTGTCGGGCGGGGTGGTGTCGAGATCGACGCGCAGCTGCCCACCGTTGCCGACATTGCCCGCCAGGTCGCGGTAGCTGCCAGGCACCACCGAGAGAGTCTCGGCGCCGGTGTAGCCGGGTGCGGGTGTGAAGAGGGCGGTGTAGGTCGAAGCGTCCACCGTTGTCAGGCCGCTCAGATGGCCGTGGGTAACGCTCACGTCCGACAGGTCGAAGTCGCGCACCGCCTCGCTGAACGAGAATGTCACCAGCGCGGTTTCGTTGGCCTTGAGGAATCCGTTGCTGGAGATCAGGGAGACCGAAGGTGCCTCGGCATCGGGCGTCTTATTGGCAACGGCCAAACTAGCAATTGGCGCCGATCCGTTGCCGGGAATGTCCTGGACTGCGCCGGTCGCACCATTCAGCGCAATAGATTGACCTTGGACGACCGGGGCATCCAGCGTCAGCGTCACCCGGCCGTCGGCTGGTTCCAGGGCGACAGCGGTAATGGCGCGGTTTTGCCCATCGACTTGTACGTCGAATGCTCCCGCCACCGGGGCATGCGTCGCGTCCAGAGCCTCGCTGAATGTGAGCGTAAGCGTCGCCCCATCGACGGTGGCGGATTTCAGCGTTGGCCGACGGGCATCGATGATGTCGCCATCCTGCGTCACTGCAACGGTGAAGGTAGGGCTCAGATTTCCGGAGGGGTCTGACAGGGTGAGCGAGATCGGGACTCCGGCGGCAGAATCGAGTTGAATGTTGCTTTCGTCAACGATGAACTGCGCGGTGTAGAGATCGGGCCGGATCTTCTGAAGATTAAACAGCGTAAAGCCCGCCACGCTGCCGTTGGCCAGAGCTAATGCGTCATGCTCGTAGGAGGTCGCGATCGTCACCGTCCCGATGTCGCCGATCCTCAGCGGCTGGGCGGGGATGGAAACGGACGAGATCACCGGCGGTTTGGCGTCGGGAAGCAAGTTTAGGATCGCACGCTCGATGGAGGACGCATCGTTCCCGAGAGAATCCTGTATGGCGAGCGCATCGTTCGCCAACGTCGGATCGAGGTACTTCAGAACCACGAAGCTGCCGCCCTGCACCGGCACGCCAAGCGAGAGAACGAGCGCTCCCGTCGCGGGATCAATCTCGACGCGACTGACAGGTACCGTCTGGTTATCGACGCTCAGGAGAAAGGCCGTCGGTAATGGCAGAGGGCCGTCGAGACGCTCTGAATAAGTCAGGGTCAGGCGCGAACCCTCGACCGTGCCCGATACGAAGGCCGGTGCGTTGGCATCGATCCGGATGTCGGTCGCGCCGATCGTTCGCGGATCGACCGTGAGGTTGATGACGTTCTTGGCGGTCAGCGAGAGAAGGTCGTTGCCGGCGACATCCTGAATCGCCGCAGCATCGTCGCCGGACGTCGGATCCGTATAACTGACGGTGACGCCGACCCCCGAGAGGACGGGCTGATTCAGAAGAAGTTTGAGGGTGTTCGCGGAACCGTCGCTCATGACAGAATCCACGGCAACCAGGGCGCCGGCCACTTTGACGAGAAAGTTGGCCTTTGCCGGCAGATGATTAAGATCGAGGCTCTCGTTGAACGTCAGGGTGAGCGTCGCAGCATCGACGGAGGCAGCGAGAAACCGCGGGCGTTGCGCGTCGATCGAACCCGGGCTTTCCAGGGAGCCTCGGAATTCCTGGCTCTGCTCGCCGAACGAATTCTGAAGAACCAGCCGCGCATCCCACGCGGCCCCGGCAATTCTGTCCGTACCGCCTTCCGCAATAAGTGCCTTGGCAGCGTATGTGCTGTCGTTCACCTTGACGAGGCCCGACAGATGAAAGCCGCCGACCGCACCCGAAACCAGCGAGTAGATCTGGTTGCTCGGTACCACGCTGATCAGAACGGGGACGACATCACCAATCTTCCATGAGCCGTGCTCCACAGCTAAGGCAACGATGTGCGGCGTCGTGGAGCTGGCGGGGCTCGCTGATCCGCCGGAAAGCTGTGCCTGCTGGGTCAGTGCGGACCCAAAGGTCGGCGTCGCGGCACGAAGAAAACCGGGCATGTCGGCCGGGGCCACGGACCCGTACTGCAGCGAGCCGTACGACTCCCCGCTATTGAGAGACATACTCCAGCTATTATAAAGATGCGTTACCTTGGAATAAAGGTAAAATACATTCGAGGAATGATACGACCCTTCCCGCTTGAAAACGGAGTCACCGCTGTTAAGCGAAACGATGTTGTGATGAAAATTAACCGAAGAAGAGTCCGTGCTTCTGTCGAGAATAACCGCTGCAGATTGCTTTTGTGTATTATTGGTTTCTATAACAGTATTGTAACCCATATCGAAACCAGTGATCACGGATGCGAAGGCGCCTCCACTGTTGTGAATTGTTGCGAAACCAGCATTGTTGATACTGACGTTGTTGACGATCGAAACGTTGGTGATCCAGCCCCCGCCGTCGCTACCGACCTCGGTAAAGCGATCCCCGCCCTCCACCCAGTTGTCGTGAATGAAGGTGTTGGCGACGGTCCCAAATATCTCAAAAGCGCCCCCATCGACGCCGTAATCATAGCTCGCACTTTTCGCATTGATAATTTTATTGAACGACAGTTCGTTGTTGCTACCGGCAATGACTGCCCCATTCGCTCCGTAATCATCATTCGCATTGATCGATTGCGGGGTATTTTTAACCATATGAAAGTCGTGCATATAGTTTTTTGTTATAATGTTGTCGTAGCCAGCGATCAAAAATCCTTCGCCGACATTTGCGGTCTCTGAATTTGCAACCGTCACATGGTGGGAGTTTTTATCGATGTTGACGCCTGCTTGGCCGGCACCATCAAACTTAAGTCCGTCTAGAACGACATAGCTCGCGCCGCGCAGATTGACGGCATCACTGTAGCCCGACGCAAGATTTGTAATCACGGGTCGGCCACCTTCACCATAACTGGTGAAGGTAATCGGTGCGTCTGGCGTCCCGTTCGCGGAGATCTGCAAGGCGGCGTTGGAAAGACGCAGGTTGAGCGTCGTACCGGACGCATCAAGATCGACGCTGGCCGGAGTCAATTCTTGACCATCGGACATGATTCTAAAACTGCTCAGATCTGGAAGGTGATCCCGATCGAGCACCGCATCATAGCCCAAGAAAATCGATCCCGCGTCAGCGGTCATCGCGATGAGATGTGGCGCAGCGACATTTGCCGAACCTTTAACTGAGGCTGATTGCGTGTAGGGGACGCTCTCCAGACCAGCCGCATTTCGGAACGTCAGATTCACGGGGATTGCACCGCCTGGCGTGACATCAGCGCCGTATTCGGTCACCTTAAACTGGACAGTATAAGTGGAATTATCAAGCTTAACGAGATTGTTCACCGAGTAATTATTGATGCGACCTGAGATATTGGTGTAATTCTCGGCATCGGCTGCGACAATCACCTGAGCGGTGACAACATCTCCGATTTTGTAGTTCCCTGCTGCAATCGCGACGGATGTGATGACGGGGGCGGTGCCGTCGAGGGTGGATCGGACCGTGCCCTGCTGCAGAAACGACGCCGCTGCGGTTCCGTCTTTCCCTTGGATCGCGAAAGCGTGGTCGTCGCCCGCAGATGGCACATAGGATACCGATACCGGGCGATCGGGCGTGAGGCCGGAGGAGCCTGTGTAGGTCGTGCCCGCACGGAATGCGACCGTGTCCCCCGGCGCCAGCTTCAGTCGGTTTACGGCAGCAAGTGAAAAGAGGGGCGAATCAGGTGAGGTTCCACTATTACTGTCGCTGGCACCCGCGAAGGTATTATCGATATAGTAGATCGTCATCGCCCCCAGCTTCCAAATCGAAGGTCACGCTGCGGTCAGTTTGACCGAGCTTATCTGCGTGTTGCCAATCTGCGTGTTGCCAAATTGGGCTGCAATTCTGCCATACACCGCCAATCCCCGATTCGCTGTGATCGCAGACAATGTCAAAAATTCGGCTTTGCGCTCGGATGAAACGCATAAATACCATACATTGGCAATTGGGTACGCAATCAACCCTGTCGACTTCGATGTCATTTTAAAAATCAGATAGGCGTGTCGCGGTTGTCTCAGTTGGCCTGCCTCCTGAAAAGTGGTCCTCCCTGAGGTATGGCTTGTCGCCATGTGGAGGATATTGTGATGCGTCGGAAGAAACATACAGCTGCAGAGATTGTTGCCGAATGGGTTCTGCGAGAGCTTCAACGCGAAGCTGCGCGACGAACTCCTCAATGGCGAGGTGTTCTACACCCTCAAGGAAGCCAGCGTCGTGATCGAGCAATGGCGCAGGCACTACAACACCGTCCGACCGCACTCGTCGCTCAGCTACCAGCCGCCTGCGCCCGAGGTCATCCTCTGACCACCGGAACCGAACGGCTCGGTGCCGCCCGCTCGCCCTGCCATCGTCACGCGACCGACGATGCACTAACTTCGAACCTGGACCACCGGATCGGGGCAGGCCACACATCTTCGGCCGCGTCTGTGCCGAAAACGACATCGAGCACCGGCCGACCAAGGTGAACCATCCCTGGACCAACGGTCAGGTCGAGCGGATGAACCGCACAAGCAAAGACGCGACGGTCAAACGCTACCACTCCGATCGCCACGATCAGCTCAGGGACCACCTCCAACTCTTCGTCGATGCCTCCAACCACGCCCGCCGGCTCAAGACCCTACGCGGCCTCACACCCTACGAACGCATCTGCCAAGCTTGGACCAAAGAACCCGAACCCTTGGAGTGGGCCCCTTGGGGTGGACGGATTGGGCAAGGCTGATTGACCGACTGGCTGGGTCTTCGAAGGATGAAGACCATGGCACGACACCGTTCTCACAGCGTCGCGTTCAAGCGTCAGGTCGCGCAGGAGTACCTGTCGGGCGAGACGCTGCACGGCTTGGCCAAGCGCCACGATCTCTCGCGCAACCTCGTGCGCGTCTGGGTGCAGAAGTACGAGACGGGCGCGTTCGACGACGACGCGGCCGCCGCCGACACGATCCAGACCTATGAGGCGCGCATCGCTGCGCTCGAACGGCTCGTCGGCCGGCAGGCGCTTGAGCTTGAGTTTTTAAAGGGGGCTCTGCGCAACGGACCGCCGCCGCGAAGCGGGCCTATGTCCGTGATCACCGGCCCGGCAGCCTCTCCGTCGCTGCGGGATGCCGGCTGATGGGTCTGGCGCGCTCCACCTACTACGACGCTCCGACGCGGGCTGCCGACGATACCGCCCTCGTCGAGGCCATGGCCGCGATCTGCGACGCGTTCGAAGCCTACGGCTGGCGCCGCGTACAGGCGGCCCTGCGCCAGCAGGGCTGGCAGGTGAACCATAAGAAGGTCCGCCGCCTCATGCGGGAGCACGACCTGCAACCGCGCGTCCGGCGCCGCTACGTCACGACCACCGACAGCGATCACGACAGCCCGATCTTCCCGAACCTGGCCCGGGACATCGCGCCGAACGGGCCCGATCAGCTCTGGGTCGCGGATCTGACCTATGTCGCGGTAACGGTTGGCTTCGTCTACGTCGCGATCATCCTGGATGCCTGGTCGCGCCGCGTGGTCGGCTACGCGCTCGGCCGGTCGATCGACGCCCGCCTGACCCTCGCGGCTCTGCGCGCGGCGATCGAGCGGCGTCGGCCGGCACCGGGACTGACCCACCACACAGACCGCGGCAGTCAATACGCTGCCGAGGCGTATCGAAAGGTGCTGGCTGAGCACGGGATCGTCGGCTCGATGGGCCGGCGCGGCAATCCCTACGACAACGCCAAGGCCGAGAGCTTCATGAAGACGCTCAAGGTCGAGGGAGTGTACCCGATGGCGTTCGAGACCTTCGCCGATGTCGCAGCCGAGCTACCCCGCTTCATCGACGAGGTCTACAATACCAAACGGCTGCACGCCGCGCTCGGGTATCTCAGCCCTGTGCAGTTCGAGAAGCAACACGCCCGGCCGACGGTCAAAACCGCTGCCTGATCGTGCCCACCGTCAGGGGCCCACTCCACCTTCAGGGGCAATCCGGCACACCTCATCCCGGGACCGTACAGGGGTCGTGTCCCAGGCGGTGGTGTAGCTGACGGGTGGTCATCGGCGATTGCCGGGTAGGGTCGGGTTGCGACAGCCAACCCTGAACCCGAAAGCCCCCCGATGACCGATGAGATGATGACGTTGCGCGGCCTCATGGAGAAGAGCGCCGACGCGGATTTGCTGCGTGAGATGATCGGCTTTGCGGCCGAGCGGCTGATGGAACTGGAGGTGGGCGGCCGACCGGCGCAGCCCACAGCGAGATGAGCGCTGAGCGACTGGTCCAGCGCAACGGCTACCGCGACCGGGACTGGCAGACCCGGGCCGGCACGGTCGAGCTGCGTATCCTAAAGCTGCGCAAGGGTTCGTACTTCCCCGGCTTCCTAGAGCCTCGCCGCATGGCCGAGAAGGCGCTGACCGCGGTGATCCAGGAGGCCTACATCCAGGGCATCTCGACCCGCTCCGTCGATGACCTCGTCCAGGCGATGGGCGGCACGGGCGTCTCGAAGAGGCAAGTCAGCCGGCTGTGCTAGGGTCGGCGCGTTCCTCGACCGCCCCATCGAGGGCGAGTGGCCGTATCTCTGGATCGATGCGACCTACGTGAAGGTTCGCCAGGCCGTCCGGATCGTCTCGGTGGCGGTGATCGTGGCGGTCGGCGTGAACGCCGACGGCCGGCGCGAGGTCCTCGGCATGGACGTGGGCCCGTCGGAGGCTGAGACGTTCTGGACCGCCTTCCTGCGCAAGCTGGCCCGGCGCGGCCTGCGCGGGGTCACGCTCATGATCTCGGACGCCCACGAGGGCATCAAGGCCTCGGTGGCCAAGGTGATGAACGCGACTTGGCAACGCCGCCGGGTGCACTTCATGAGGAACGTGCTCGCCCATGATGGCCGCAGCGGGCGGCGCGTCGTCTCAGCCTTCATCGCCACCGCATTTGCTCAGGACGACGCCGAGGCGGCCCGTCAGCAATGGCAGCGGGTGGCCGACCAGCTCCGCCCCAAGATGCCCAAGCTCGCCGCCCTGATGGACATGGCCGGGCCCGACGTGCTGGCCTACATGGGCTTCCCGGCCGCCCACCGGGTCAAGCTGCATTCGACCAATCCGTTGGAGTGCCTGAACGGCGAGATCAAGCGCCGGACCGAGGTCATGGGCATCCTCCCCGACGAGGCTGCCATCACCCGCCTCGTCGGCGCGATCCTGCTCGAACAGAACGACGAGTGGGCCATGCAGCGGTCGCGCTACATCACCCTGGAAAGCATCGCCCCGATCGGCGATGATTCCCTCGTCAGCCTGCCAACTCTGGCAGCCTGATCGTCCCGGCCCGAGCCGGTGATCGTGGTGGCCCTCAACAAGCTACACCACGCCGCGGGACACGACCGAGGCAGATGCACGAATTATGAGGGACGCGGAGGCGCGGCGCAGCTTACCGACGCGCGTTAAAGCAATCACCTATGCTCCCGCGGTAAGCGGATTTTCGCGGTTACACACAAACGAAGGCAGTCAGCTCCATACACCGCTCAGCCGAAGAATACTGTGACTCTACCGGTATACAGAACCAGGGCAACAGAGATCTATGTCATTGAATAAACGCAGTTTTTAGGCGCTTCACGCACTTGCTGTAATATTGGGGCCATTTCGGTCCCTGCGCGGCCTTGTCGGCCACCGAGAGGGCGCGCCACTCGGCGCCGCACTTCTTCTGGCGCGCGCGGGCCGCGCTCTGGCCGACGCTGAGCTCCTTGGCGGGCTTGGGCGCCGCCGCGGCTTGTGCCAGCGCACCGCCGGAGACGACGGGGCTTGTCACAACCAGGGGACTTGCCAGAAGCAGCAAGCCCGCGAACAAGGCACCGGCGCGGCACGAACGGAACGACAGCATGACGACCCCCTGGACGTTTGTGCGCCGCCATCCGGCGGCCCGCCCGCATCACAGCCACAACCGTGGGCGAGGGCAAGTGCCATCTGTGCGGGTAGGCGTGCGATCCACTGCTCCCGCCACCGCCCGTGCCGATGGCACGGAGTCTGCAACCTTCCGCTCGCGTTCCGGATTGTTTCGGCGAATCGAGCGGGCCTGAACAGGGTCGGAAACATCAGCATGGCACACGCCCCGGGAAAACCCATCGACGTGCACACCTGGAGCACGCCGAACGGCTGGAAGATCCCGATCATGCTGGAGGAGTGCGGGCTGCCCTACCGGGTGGTGCCGGTGAATATCGGCCGGGGCGACCAGATGGCCCCGGACTTCCTGCAGATCTCGCCCAACAACAAGATCCCCGCCATCGTCGACCCGGACGGCCCGGGAGGCGAGCCGATCACGGTGTTCGAGTCGGGCGCGATCCTGCAATATCTCGGGCGCAAGACCGGCTGCCTCTATCCCGCCGACGAGCGCGCCCGGGTGGCCGTGGACGAGTGGCTGTTCTGGCAGGTGGGCGGCTTCGGGCCGATGCTGGGCCAGGTCCACCATTTCCGCATCTACGCGCAGGAGAAGATCCCCTACGCGATCGACCGCTTCACCGCGGAGGCCCAGCGCCTCTACGGCGTGCTCGACAAGCGCCTCGCGGACCGGGACTATGTGGCGGGCGACTTCTCCATCGCCGACATCGCGATCCTGCCCTGGGCCAAGTACCACGAGAAGCAGAGCATCGAACTCGCCGCCGTGCCCCACGTGCGGGCCTGGCTCGACCGCGTCATGGCGCGGCCGGCCGTGCAGAGGGGCTTCGCGGCGGTCTGAACGGAGAGCGCCCCGATCCCGGGCCGCCCCCCCTCGAAGTGCTGCCCTCACTCGGCCGGGGCGGCGGCCTTGGCAGGCGCGACCTTGGCGGCCTTCGGCGCCGGGCGCGGGGCCGATTCGGGCGTGGCGGCGGAAGCCTGCTGGTTCACGTCCGGCACCCGGGTCCAGGTCTGCGAACCGCACAGGACCTTGAGGAGGCAGCCGGAGACCGAGAGCTCGGAGCCGCTCTCCCGCTCCAGGCTGACCTGGTACATCTTGCCCTCGTCGGCGTTGTAGATCTCGCCGGAGAACTTCGTCTCCTCGGGCTTCAGGTTGTCGAGGAGCGTCAGGCCGAGCACGGGGCGGGAGCGCTTCTTCGGATCGGGGTTCTTGATGTCGGTGCGCGGGGTGCCGTCCTCGTTGGTCGCGGTCTTGGCCCAGACCACCTTGCCGCAGATGTTGGCGGCACCCGGACCGCAGCGGTCGATGCGGACCTTGGCGCGGCCGTCCCCGGTGAGCCAGGTCCCCGACGGGTCCTGGGCCGGCGCGGCGGAGGCGGGGGCGAGGCCGGCAAGGATGAAGGCGGCGATGAGGGCGACGCGCATGTCCTGGTCTCCATGTGGCGTGGCTGCGGCGGGACGCCGGCGGCCAGAGGTCGGCAGGGATCGGTATCGGCCCCTTCGGAGGAGGCCGTGATCGTCTGGCCACAGGAGGCGTCCGCATTCGGGCGATTTTCCGGCGCTGTTGCGCCAAAGCCATGGCGGCCGGAAAACCGGTGCCATGACCCCGGTTATCCCCCGCGAATCCGCCTCGGGTTGAGGGTCGGGAGTCCGCCCGCTATAAGCCCGGCGCCGAAGCCATTTTCGGCTGAGCGATCACAACCGGACGGACCATGGCCACCGAGCGCACCTTCTCCATTCTCAAGCCCGACGCGACGAAGCGGAACCTGACCGGCGCGGTCAACGCCGTGATCGAGAAGGCGGGCCTGCGCATCGTCGGTCAGCGCCGCATCCAGATGAGCCGCGCCCAGGCCGAGAAGTTCTACGAGATTCACAAGGAGCGCCCGTTCTTCGGCGAGCTCGTGGAGTTCATGACCTCCGGCCCGGTCGTCGTGCAGGTGCTCGAGGGCGAGAACGCCGTCGCCAAGTACCGCGAAGTGATGGGCGCCACCAACCCGGCCAATGCCGACGAGGGCACCATCCGCAAGACCTTCTCCGAGTCGGTCGGCGAGAACACCGTCCACGGCTCCGACAGCCTCGAGAACGCCAAGGCCGAGATCGCCCAGTTCTTCCAGGATTCCGACATCGTCGGCTGAAGCCCGCGGGGCGCCGGAGCTTCGCGGAAGCTCCGGCGTTTGCCGTCCCAGTGTGGCTCCGGCGCCCTTGCGCGGCGGGGGCACGGACGTGAAACCGGTTCGTTCCCGAATCGCTTTCACGGACCCATCATTCCATGCGCTCCATCGCCCCGCGCACCGGCCGGCTCCTGCTCGCCGCCGGCCTGCTCTCGCTCGTCGCCGCCTGCAACGCCAACAAGTCCGGCCCGACCGCGTCCCTCGAGGGCTACACCCCCGATCCGGCACTGAAGACGGCCTCCACCGGCAACCTCACGGGCCGTGTGCGCCACGCCTGCACCGTGACCCAGGCCCGACTGCAGAACGTCTCCGAGGTCTCCCTCGCGCGCCCCTGTGGCTGCTACGCGAACCAGACGCTCGCGAGCCTCGACAAGGGCGAGCTCGATGCCTACCGCAGCACCGGCTACTTCAACGATTCGGCCCGCGCCAAGGCCCTGAACGCCCTCGACAGCTGCAAGCTGCCGCGCCCGGCGTAAGGCGCGGCGCGCCCCGGGCTCAGGCCCGGGGTGCCTCTTCCGGCCGGCCCTGCGTGAAGTCCCGCCAGAGTAGGATCAGCGCGGCCATCACGGCCGGGCCGAGGAACAGGCCGAGGAGGCCGAAGGTCTCGACGCCGCCGAGGATGCCGAGGAGCACCCAGAGGAAGGGCAGGCGGGTCGTGCCACCGATCAGCGCCGGGCGCACGAAGTGGTCCGCCACGAAGGTGACGACGAAACCCGCCACCACGACCACCACCGCCGGCACCACCGCGCCGTTGGCGAGCAGGATCGCCGCCGCGATGCCGAAGACCAGGGGCGCCCCGAACGGGATCATCGCCGCCACCGCCGTCAGCGCCCCGAGCAGCACCGGGTGCGGCACACCGGCGAAGTAGTAGACGATCCCCAGGAGCACGCCCTCGCCGAGGCCGACCAGGACGAGGCCGTCCACGGTGCCGTGGACCGAGGCCACCATCTGCCGCGCCACCCGCTCGCCCCGGGGCCCGAACAGCTTCGCGCTGGCGGTCAGCGCCTGGGCCGCCACCGCCCGCCCGTCCCGGAACAGGAAGAACAGCGCCACCAGGGTGAAGCCGAACAGGACGACCCGCCGGACGATCTGCGCCCCGAGGCTGCGGGTGACCCCGATCACCGAGGAGTTGTCGAAGCGGTGCAGGAGTTCCGAGCCGGCCGCCGGATGGCTCAGGTTCTCCGCCCACCAGGCCTGCGCCTGCGCCGCGCCGAAGGGGAGATGACCGAGGAAATCCGGAACCGGGATGCCGGACGTCTCGAAGGAGCGCGCCCAGGCGACCACGTCGTGGGCCTCGCGCGCCGCCTGCACGCCCAGAACCACCAAGGGGATCAGGAAGACCAAGGCCACCGCCGCGGTGAACAGCAGGGGCAGCAGGATGTTGTGCCGGCCCGGTGGCCAGCGCCGCTCGGCGCGGGCGTAGAGGGGCCCGAGGGCGATCGCCAGGATCACGGCCCAGACCAGGGCCGGGATGAAGTGGTGCAGCACCCAGATCCCGAGGCCCGCGAGGACGAGGACCAGGGCGAAGCGGGCCAAGCGCTGCGACGGCCCCGACAGCGGGTGCGCGCCCGCACGCGGCGGATGGTCGGGGGCCAGGCGCGGGTCGGGCACGCCCGCCGGCGGCGCTCCGGCCGGCGTCACGGAGGGGAGATGTGCCATCGTGTTGATCGACCTCGTGGGGACCGGCCGCGGCGGCACGTCCTCAGCGTCCATCTAGTCCATCGCCGCAGGATCGGAATGGAGGCGGCCGCCCGATCGCGACGCCGTGATGGCCAAGGTTGCCCCTCCTACACCCCTCGTGTAAGGGACCGCCTTCACTGTCCAGGGCGGCGGTAATGCCGGCCGAAGGGGCATGCTGCGCGACCGGGGGCACCGGGCACCATGCGCCGGATCGCTCCGGCCCCCGATCGGCTCGGGCCGAACCCGGTGGAATACCCAGTCACACGGCGAGAACGCATGTCCGACCAGACCCATACCGCAACCTTCGACCGCGTCGCGGACATCATCAGTGACACCGCCGACATCCCGCGCGACACGATCACGCCCGAGAGCCACGCCATCGACGATCTCGGGATTGATTCGCTCGCTTTTCTCGACATCGCCTTCGCGGTGGACAAGGCCTTCGGCATCAAGCTCCCGCTCGAGCGTTGGACCCAGGAGGTCAACGAGGGCAAGGTGCCGGCCGAGGAATACTTCGTCCTCAAGAATCTCTGTGCCCGCATCGACGCCCTGGTGGCCGAGAAGGCCGCCAAAGCCTGAATCCGAGCCGCCCGGAACATCCTCGGCGACCGGCGCGGCCTCTTCGAAACACCCGCCCGTACGGGACCCTGGACGCCATGCGCCTCGAATATTTCGAGATGATCGACGCCGTGACCCGGTTCGACCGGGAGGCCGGCCGGATCGAGGCCCTGGCCCGCGTGCCGATGGAGAGCCCGGTCTTCGAGGGGCACTTCCCCGATCACCCGCTCGTGCCGGGCGTGCTGCTCACCGAGACCATGGCGCAGGCCTCGGGCTATCTCGTGCTCGCCCATCTGGGGTTCCGGCAGATGCCGTTCCTGATGGGCGTCGACAAGGCGCGATTCCGCTCCTTCGTCGGCCCGGGCGCCGAGCTGCAGATCGAGGCGAGCCTCGAACATGACGGTTCGGGCTACGCGGTGACCAAGGCGGCGATCCGTCACGACGGCAAGCCGCTGGCCAATGCCGAGCTGCGCTTCCGCACCATGCCGTTCCCGGCCGGCCTCGACGCGCCGATGCGCGAGCGGGCCCGCCGGATCGGGCTGTTCGATCTCGCGGGCGAGCCCGCATGAGCATGACCGCATGAGCGAACTTCGCGACGTCGTCGTCACCGGCATCGGCCTCGTCTCCTGCGCGGGCGAGGGCCTCGCGGCGCATCTCGCGGCCTTCGAGGCGGGGGCACCGGCGCGCACCGACACCGAGACCTTCGCGCCCTACACGGTGCATCCGGTCGCGCCCCTCGCCCTCGACGGACAGATCCCGAAGAAATCCGACCAGCGCCAGATGGAGCCCTGGCAGCGCCTCGGCGTCTACGCGGCTGGCCTTGCCCTCGATTCCGCCGGGGTGAAGGGCGATGCCGACCTCAAGGGGCGCATGCATCTCGTGGTCTCGGCCGGCGGCGGCGAGCGCGACACGGCGGTGGACGGCGCCATCCTCACGGGCCTGCGCGAGGCGGAGGACCCCGGCGCCTACCTCAACGAGCACCTGCAGAACGACCTGCGCCCGACCCTCTTCCTGGCCCAGCTCTCGAACCTGCTCGCCGGCAATATCGGGATCGTCCACGGGGTCACCGGCGCCTCGCGCACCTTCATGGGCGAGGAGGCCGCCGGCACCGACGCCCTGCGCATCGCCCAGGCGCGGATCGCCTCGGGCCAGGTGGACTGCATGCTGGTCGGCGGCTCCTACAGCGCTGAGCGCCCGGACGTGATGGTGATCCACGAGATGGGCGGCTACCTGCGCGCCCGCGACTTCCGCCCTGTCTTCGACCGCAAGCCGGAGGACGAGGCCGGCTTCATCCTCGGCAGCGCTGCCGCTTTCCTGGTGCTGGAAGCCGCCGAGCACGCCGCGGCGCGCGGCGCGCGGGCTCTCGCCCGCCTCGGCCCGGTGGGCAGCGACCGCACGAAGCGCGCGCCGGGCAGCACCGAGGCCAGCCTCGCTGGCCTCTGGGCGGCGGCGGGCGTCGCAGCGCCCGACGCCGTGCTCGCCGGCGCCACCGGCGTCGCCCCGGTCACGGCCGAAGAGGGCGCGGCCCTGGCGCGCCTCGCGCCGGGCGTGGCCGTGACGGCCCTGGGCGACCTCGCCGGCCACACCCTCGAGACGGTGGCCCCCTTCGGCGCGGCCCTGGCGGCGGCGCTCGTCGCCGAGCGGGGCCTACGCGAGGTGGCGGTGACGGTGGTGGGTCATCGCCGCGGCGAGGGCGTGATCCGGGTGACGGCGGCCTGACCCGGGGTGATCCCAGGCCTCGGTCGCGGCGAAAAGAGTGTAAGACGGCGCGATGACGAACCAATCTTTTCGTGATGCCAAGGTCCGGGACGCGAAGGGCCGGCCGCTGGTGGCGGTCACCGGCCTCGGCATCGTCACCTCCCTGGGACAGGGGCAAGCCGACAACTGGGCCGCGCTGACCGCCGGCCGGTCCGGCATCCACGCCATCCGGCGCTTCCCCACGGAGGGCCTGCGTACCCGCATCGCCGGCACCGTCGATTTCCTCGACACCGACCTGCTCGTGGCGCCGGCCCTGTCGCAGCGCTTCGCCGAGGCCGCCGCTGACGAGGCGATCGCCCAATCGGGCATCGGCCGCCCCGGCGACTTTCCCGGTGCCCTGTTCATCGCCGTGCCCCCGGTGGAGATCGAGTGGCCGCAGCGCCAGGCCCTGGCCGAGGCCTCGGGTCAGAGCGGCCCGATCACCTACACCGACCTGCAGCGCGCCGCTGCGAGCCGGCGCTTCGACCCCTGGCACGACCTCTTCATCTTCGGCACGGTGGCCGACCACATCGCCGACCGGTTCGGCACCAAGGGCTCGCCGATCTCCCTCTCCACCGCCTGCTCGTCCGGCGCCACCGCGATCCAGCTCGGCGTCGAGGCGATCCGGCGCGGCGAGGTCACCGCCGCCCTGTGCATCGGCACCGACGGCTCGGTGAACCCGGAATCCCTAATCCGATTCTCGCTGCTCTCGGCCCTGTCCACCCAGAACGATCCGCCGGAAGCCGCCTCGAAGCCGTTCTCGAAGAACCGCGACGGCTTCGTCATGGGCGAGGGCGCCGGGGCGCTGGTGCTGGAGGATGCCGAGGCGGCACGGGCCCGGGGCGCCAGGATCCTCGGCTACGTGCTCGGCTGCGGCGAGAAGGGCGATGGTTTCCACCGCACCCGGTCGAGCCCCGACGGCGCCCCCGGCATCGCGGCGATCCGCGCCGCCCTGGAGGATGCCGACACGGCCCCCGACGCCATCGACACCGTGAACGCCCACGGCACGTCGACGCCGGAGAACGACAAGATGGAGGCGATGAGCTGCGCCGCCGTGTTCGGCGACCGCATCCGCGCCCTGCCGGTTTCCTCCAACAAGTCGATGATCGGGCACACCCTCACGGCTGCCGGCGCGGTGGAGGCGGTGATCTCGCTCCTCACCATCGCGCACGGGCGCATCCCGCCGACGATCAACTACGCGGTGCCCGACCCTGCCATCCCCCTCGACATCGTGGCCGAGGCCCGGGACGTGCCCGTGCGCCGGGTGCTGTCGAACTCCTTCGGCTTCGGCGGCCAGAACACCTGCCTCGTGCTGGCGGACGAGCCGGCATGAGCGCGGGGGTCGATAGCGCGGGGGTCAATCGCCGCGTCCTCGTCACCGGCGGCGCCTCCGGCCTCGGCGCGGCGATCGTGCGGGCGCTGGCCGCCGCCGGCCACGACGTGGCCTTCACCTACCGATCCTCCGCCGAGGCCGCCGAGCGACTGGTGGCGGAGCTGTCGGCGGCCCATCCCGGCCGCACGATCACCGCGCAGGCCCTCGATCTCGCCGACCGCGCCGCCGTCGAGGCGTTCTGCGAAGAGATCGAGGCCGGCGAGGGTTTCCACGGCTTCGTCCACAATGCCGGCCAGTCCTACGACGCGCTGGCGGCGATGCTGGACCAGGACCGGGCCGAGGCGGCCATGCAGGTGAACTTCTGGTCGCTGACCCGCCTGGCGAAGTCCCTGGTCCGGGGCATGATCCGCGCGCGCGCGGGGCGCATCGTCGCCATCGGCTCGGTAGCCGCCCTCCAGGCCAATCCCGGCAACGCGGCCTATGCCGCCACCAAGGGCGCCCTCATCGCCTATTGCCGCACCCTGGCGGTGGAATCGGCCAAGCGCGGCGTCACCGTGAATGTGATCGCGCCGGGCTTCATCGATACCGGGATGATGGCTCCCTACGCCGCCTACCGCGCCACGATGGAGCGTCAGATTCCCGCCGGCCGCTTCGCGCGCCCCGAGGATGTCGCCGCGCTGGTCGCCTTCCTGATGGGCGAGGGGGCCGCCTACATCACCGGCGCGGTGCTGCCCGTCGACGGCGGACTGACCGCGATGATGGGCGTCCACCGCTCCTGAGGCCCGAGCCGACCATGGTCCCGATCCCCGCCGCGCTGGTCCTCCTGCTTCTCGCCGCCGGTCCCGCCGCCGCGGCCGAGGCGTTCCGAGTCGACGGGCTCCCGCGCGGCGAGACCCTGAGCATCCGCGAGACGCCCGATGCCGCCGCGCCCGCCCTCGGCCAAGCCCCGATGGGGGCCCGCCTGCGCGGCTTCGGCTGCACCGCCGAGACCCCGAGCGGCCTGACCTGGTGCCGGGTCAAGGCCGGCCCGATCCTCGGCTGGGCCCGGCGGCGCTACCTGTCGCCGGAGTGACCCGCACCGCCCTTGTGGCAGCCGCGCCCGGTTCCTAGACTGGCCGCTCCCACCAGGCGGACAGAGGAGGGCGTGCCATGGCGACCACGATCATCCGCGACGATGCCCTCTGGGCAGGCCAGATCGAGGGCGATCCGGACTTGGCTCGGCGTATCCGCACGCTCCCGGCGGACGACGCCATCGTCCTGCGCGTCGAGGGACGGACCATCCGCTTCCGCAAGATGCGCGATGATCGAGACGGACGCCCGACGGACGGCCTGAAGCCGGATCCGGATTTCCGGGAGATCTGGCGCAGCCTGCAGGCGCGGCGCGGCATGGCGGTAACGGTCGAGCCCGAGACCGGCCCGGACCCCTATCTCCTCTCCCTGACCGCGACGCTCACCGAGTGGAACAGTCCCGAGGACGCCGCGGCCTATGACGGCCTTTGAGCGATTCGACGTCCTGACCGCGCTCTTCCCGTTCCTCGATATTCCTGTCAGAAAGCCCCGGCCCGTCCTCGTCCTCTCGGCGCGCGCCTTCAATGCCGGGCACGGCCACGTCATCGGCGCCATGATCACCACCGCCGCAGTCGGTTCCTGGCCCAGCGACCACGTGATTCAGGACCTCGCGGCGGCTGGCCTGAAGCACCGCTCGGTGGTGCGCTGGAAGGTCTTCACCCTTCCGGACACGGTCATCGGCCAGCGGATCGGGGCCCTAGACGGAGCCGACCGGCACGCCGTCGAGGCGGCCTAGGCCCCACCTTCTCTCAGCGGTCGGCCTGAACGGGCCCGGCCCCGACACGGATCGTCCTGCCCCATGCAAGCCCTCCAGCTCCACGGTGACCGCGACCTGCGCCTCGAGGATGTCGCGGAGCCCGCCGCCCCCGGCCCCGGCGAGGTCCAGATCCGCGTGCGCGCGGTCGGCCTGAACTTCATCGACGTCTGGGGCTTCCGCGGCATGGCCTTCGCCAAGCGCAAGCTGCCGCTCGCGGTCGGCGCCGAGGCCTCGGGCGAGATCATCTGCGTCGGCGAGGGCGTCGAGGGGCTGGCGCCGGGCGACCGGGTGGCGATGTACGGCGCCCAGACCTGCGGGCGCTGCAAGGCATGCCGGGAGGGCCGCGACAACCTCTGCGAGGACGTGTCCGGCGTGATGGGCTTTCACATCGACGGCTTCGCACGCGAGCGCGTGATTATGCAGGCCCGCCTCGTGGTGAAGATGCCGGACGGCGTCAGCTTCACGGACGCCGCCTGCGCGCCCGTCGCCTTCGGGACCGTGCAGCACATGCTGTTCGACAATGCCCGCCTGGAGCCCGGCGAGAGCATCCTCGTGCATGCCGGCGGCTCCGGCATCGGCACCGCCGCGATCAAGATGGCCAAGGCCATCGGCTGCACCGTGTTCACCACGGTGGGCGACGATGCCAAGGGCGAGAAGGCGAAGGCGCTCGGCGCCGACCACGTCATCAACTATCGCGAGGAGCGCTTCGAGGGCGAGGTCCGGCGCATGACGAAGCGCAAGGGCGTCGACGTGGTGTTCGAGCATGTCGGGCCCGACACCTGGAACGGCTCGCTGCTCTGCCTCAAGCGCGGCGGGCGCCTCGTCACCTGCGGCTCCACCTCCGGCGTCTCGACCACCATGAACCTGATGCAGCTGTTCCAGCAGCAATACCGCATCACCGGCTCGTTCGGCTGCTCGATGGCCAACATCCGCGACGCGATGGCCAAGATGGCGCAGGGCATCACGCCGGTGATCGACACGGTGCTGCCCCTGGCGGATTTCGCGCAGGGGCTGGAGCGCCTGGAATCCCGGAAAGTGTTCGGCAAAATCCTCGTGACGCTCTGACAGGAGTCCCGTGACGCTCTGAGTTGCAGCGCACACGGGTGCCCACCCGCGTAAAAATGAATTATGCCAGGAACCAGGGTCGTCGCCGGAACGTCCCGCGTCACGGGATTCGTTTTGCTTCGCCTCGCCCTCGTCCTGAAGCGCAACCTGCCACGCCTCGCCGGGCTCGCGATGATTCCCCTGATCCGGGGCCTGTTCTGGCTGGCGCGGAGCCTCGGGGCGGAGCGCGCAAGCCAGCTCGGCGGCCGAATCATCCGGACCGTCGGGCCGTTCCTGCCCGCCCACCGCATCGCGATGGCGAACCTGCGGGCGGCCTTTCCCGAGCGCGACGAGGCCGCGATCCGCGCCCTCGCCCTGGAAGCCTGGGACAATCTCGGGCGCACCGGCGCGGAATACGCCCATCTCCACACCCTGATCGACATCGACCCGGCCGATCTCACGGCCAGCCAGCGCATCACGGTCGCGGGCGAGAGCCACTTCGCCGACCTGCGCGACGACGGCAAGCCGGGCCTGATCTTCTCGGCTCACTTGGCGAACTGGGAGCTGCCGGCGATCTGTGCGGCCCGGTTCGGCCTGGACGCCACCGCGATCTTCCGCCCCCCCAACGACGCGGCGTCCGCCCGCCTGGTGCAGGAGGTCCGCCGCCAGACCATGGGCGGTCTGGCCGCGGCGGGGCAGGGTGCGGTCTTCGCCATGCAGGGCGTGGTCGAGCGCGGAGGCCATCTCGGCCAGCTCATCGACCAGCACTTCACCCGCGGCGTCGTGGTGGAGTTCTTCGGCAAACCCGTGCTGGTCAATCCGCTGCTGGGCAAGCTCGCCCGGCACTACGAGTGCCCGGTCCACGGGGCCCGGGTGGTCCGGCGAGACGGATCGGGCTTCCACCTCGAGTTGACGCCGCCCCTCGAGCTTCCGCGCGACGCTTCCGGTGCCATCGACGTCCAGGGCGCCATGCAGGCCATGACGCGGGTGATCGAGGGCTGGATCCGCGAGAATCCCGGGCAGTGGCTCTGGATGCACCGGCGCTGGCGCCCCGCGATGCTGCCGAAGCCGAAACCGGCGCAGACGGACGCAGCGGGCCAGGATCGAGCGACCGTGATGACCGGGAATGGCCGGGCGGCAGTATCCTGAACTCATGAGCCGCGCCGCCACGCCCCTCCCGCGTCGAACCGCCGGCCTGCGCCTCGCCCTGCTCGTCGCGGCCGGCGTCCTGGTGTCGGCTGCCGCCCGAGTCTCGGCGGGCGAGCGCATGCCCGTGGTGATCGAGCTCTACACCAGCCAGGGTTGCGCCTCCTGCCAGCCGGCCTCGCGGGTGCTCGGCGAGTTCGCCCGCGACCCCGGCATCATCGCCCTGACCTTCCCGATCACCTACTGGGACTATCTCGGCTGGAAGGACGTCTACGCCCAGCCCGCCTTCACGGCGCGGCAGCGGGCCTACGCGTCCCTGCGCGGCGAGCGGCAGGTCTTCACGCCGCAGGCCATCGTCAACGGCGAGCCCTCGATGATCCGCTCGGACCGCAATTCGCTGGAACGGGCCCTGCGCCGCGCCCGGGCCGGGAGCCCGGCCCAGGTGTCGGTCCGAAGCTGGGAAGAGGGCGACCGCATCTGCATCGACGTCGGCGCGAGCACCGTGACGGACGCCAAGGCCGAACTCTGGCTGCTGCCGGTGATGCGCCGCCGCCGGATCGCCATCGGCGGCGGCGAGAACAAGGGCCAGGCCTTCGATTACATCAACGTCGTGCGGGGAATGCACCGGATCGGCCCCTGGACGGGCCATGCGGCCCATTACGAAGTGCCGCGCCACGCGGCCGAGATCGCCGAGGCCGATTCCTACGTGGTCGTGCTGCAGGGCGGCAACGAGGGTCGCCCCACCCGCATTCTCGGCGCCGCCAAGGCCCCGGGCTTCTGAAAGGCTTTCCGCCGCGGCACCACCCCGGGATCGCTCCCGGGGTGCCGTTTGACTGAGCGGCCAGTCTGATCGGGCTGGGGATGCTCAGGTCAAAAGGAGGTCCGGCCGACGCCTCAGTACGTGCCGAACTTGTAGTTCAGGCCGGCTCGGACGACGGCGAATTCGTCGGAGCGACGGCTGGCAAATCCCGTTGCGGCTGCATAATCCGTGCCGGAAACGCTGTACTGGGTCCCGGTGGAGTTCGAGTAGGCGAACACGCCGTTGCTGCTGTTGCGGTCGAGGCTGACATACAGCCCTTCGACCTTCAGCGTGACGGCCGAGGACCGGAAGAAGTTCAGGAACGAGTCGGTCGGCAGGGCATACTCGATGCCGCCGCCGGCGGCCCAGCCCGTGCGGAACGTGTCCCGGGCGCTGTTGGGCAGGCCGAAACTGGATCCGCCGCCACCGCCATAGGCGAAGCCGCCGGTGCCGTAGACCAGGGTCCGGTCGAAGGCGTAGCCGAGGCGACCGCGTACGGTGCCGAAATAATCGAGGTTCGACAGGCCGTTCGGGTTGACGAAGGTCAGGTCGGAATTGGGCGTACCGACGAAGGATGCCGTGTTGCGGCTGGTTTCGAAGCCGAGATACTGCGCATCGGCCTCGACGCCGACGACGAAGCCCGAGCCCGGCGTGAACTGATAATTGTAGCCGATCTGGCCGCCGCCGGTGAAGCCGTCGTTGGCGTTGCGGTTGCTGAAGGCGACGAGGCCCGGAGCGGCGCCGTTGGCGATGATGCCCGAGGCGGCCGTGGTGCCGATGACGGTGGCGCCGCGGCTGCCGTTGGCATCGAAGCCGTAGCCGGCGTTGAGACCCGCATAGAAGCCGGTCCAGCTGAAGACGGGCACCGCGGTGAAGACCGGCGGCGCCACGCGGCGCGGAAGGTCGGCGGCGGAGGCCGCCCCGGCGAGCAGCGCGGCCATCGGGCCGGCCAGCAGATAGGTCTTGGTCATGAGATCCTCGTTGTCTCCCGCGGGAGATCGCGAGCCCGGACGACGGGTCCGATCCGCGGGTCGATACCCGCCCATCCGTCCCGGGGCACGAGCGTGCATCCGGACGGCGTCGGGATCGGCCGATTCGATCGTCGCGCGCGCGTGCCGGCAAACGCGCGGCGCGGTGATCGGACGGTTTCCCGAACGATGGGCTCGGGAAGCGGGTTCGGAGCATCGGCCCGTCAGGGCGGCTGCAGGTCCGTGGCCGGTACGACCACGTCCTGACCTTGCGTGGGAATTTTGCCCACGTCAATCGAGCGAGCCGGAGTGGCGTGCGCCCGCACACGAGGGAGGCGCACGCAAATGGCTGCGGAGCTAGTCCGGCCGGAGGTGCCGGCTCAGGCGACCCATTCGCCGGCCCGCATCACGGGGATCGCCCGGCCCTCGGCGGACAGGCCGTCGACGTCGATCCGATCGGAGCCGATCATCCAGT
Organism: Methylobacterium sp. FW306-05-D; assembly: GCF_058782155.1. Classification (NCBI taxonomy): domain Bacteria; kingdom Pseudomonadati; phylum Pseudomonadota; class Alphaproteobacteria; order Hyphomicrobiales; family Methylobacteriaceae; genus Methylobacterium; species Methylobacterium sp. FW306-05-D. Next base: position 36,723 of record NZ_JBYSXL010000025.1, on the reverse strand, counting down.
CGATGTGGATCAGGCTGCGATTGGCGCCCCGCGCCGCGAGGTCGTCCTCGCTGAAATCCGCGCCGCCGTTGCGGAAGCACTTGCTGTAGGCTTGGCCCAGGGCGATGTGGCTCGCGGCGTTCTCGTCGTAGAGGGTGTTGTAGAACAGGAGCCCCGAGGCGGAGATCGCCGAGGAGGCCGGCACCAGGGCGACCTCGCCGAGGCGACGCGCGCCCTCGTCGGTCTCCAGCACCTTGGCGAGCACGTCGCCGCCGGTACGGGCGGTGGCCTCGACGATGCGCCCGCCCTCGAAGCGCACCTGGATGCCGTCGATCAGGGTGCCCTGGTAGGAGAGGGGCTTGGTGCTGGTGACGGTGCCGTCCACCCGGTCCTTGTGCGGAGTGGTGAACACCTCCTCGGTGGGGATGTTGGCGTTGCAGAGGATGCCGCTCCGCGAGGCCGAGGCGCCGCCGCACCATTCGTGGTCGTCGGCGAGGCCCACGGTGAGGTCCGTGCCGGGCCCGAAGAAGCGCAGGGCTGCGAAGCGATGGGTGTTGAGCGCGTCCATCCGGGCGTGCAGGGCGGCGTTGTGTGCTTCCCAGGCCGCCACCGGATCCGGGCCGTCGACCCGCGAGGCCGCGAAGATCGCATCCCACAAACGGGACACGGCCTCGGCCTCCGGCAGGTCGGGGAACACCGTGCGGGCCCAGGGCGTCGTCGCCGCCGAGACAATCGTCCAGTTGGTGGAGAAGTTGGCGATGAGCTCGAGGGCCGGCACGTAGGCCTTGGAGCGGGCCCGGTTCGCGCGGGCCACCTTGGCCGAGTCCTGGCCGGCGAGGAGGGAAGGGTCGTCGCCCGCGATGGCGAGGCGGGCGGCGCCGTTCCGGTAGGCCTCGGCCATGCCGCTGTATAGCCAACCGGCGGCGGTGTCGAAGGCCGCGTCGGGCGCGTGGGCGAACCGCGCCAGGGTGGCGGCGTCGTCCGTGTAGAAGGTGGTCACCAGCGAGGCGCCGGCCTTGTAGGCCTGCTCGGTGATCCGCCGGGCCAGTGGCACCGTCTCCAGAGGGGCGGTGATCACGAGTTCCTGTCCGGGCCGGAGGCCCAGGCCGACCTTCACGGCGACCTCGGCCAGGCGCTCCAGGCGCTCGGCATGCCGTGTACCCTGTGCAGGGGCAGCCCCGCTCGTTGCCTGCGCGATCCCGTCCATGCCTGTCTCCCGGTGCGTCCCGACGCGTCTCGCGCTCAAGATCAGGTCCCGGGACGACAGGTCAACCCTCCGCCGACGCGGACCGGGCCGACCGGCCGCGGCAGGAATTCAGGCGGCGCGCGACCAGGTGATCTCGCCGAGGTTCTCGCGGAAGGCGAAGCGCAGGAGATGATCGGACACCACGTTCTCCAGGCGCGTCAGGGCGGCGGGATCGGGCGTCGCGACCCGCATCAGCAGGGCGTCGGGGCCGGCCTCGAAGGTGCAGACCCGGTCCTCGCCGAAGGGCACGCGGCCGGCATCCTCGGTGGCTTCCACCGGGAACTTGTGGCTCCAGTGGCGGCAGAGCTGCTTGAGGTAGCGGCTCGCCTCCGCCGTGGGAACTCTCGCCTGGGAAGTCGGCATCGAACGTGTCTCCTGCTCGGTCTTCGATCGCGACGGCCGATCTGATCTCTCTTCCAAGAGAAGCGGCAAGGGTTAAGACCGGGCTAACCCACCGCACTGCAACCAGCCGTCCGTCGTTGTCGCGCAACCTTTTCCGCCCGCAGCCGAGCCGATTTATGGCGCGTTGCGGTCCATAATCTGGCAAGTCCTTGTGCGTCGCACAACGTCAATCCGGCGACGACAGGTCGGGTTCCGGCTAATTTTTTGTTGAGCCTTCCGAAAAACTGAATGATGCCGGACCGGCTGCCCCCTCCGTCCGGTGAACCTGGTCCGGCGAGTCCTTAGCGGAGCTCAAGACCTTGCCGGGGTTGAGGATATTGGCTGGGTCCAAGGCCGCCTTGAGGCTTCGCATCAGGTCGAGGGCGACCGGGTCGGCATAGCGCGCCAGTTCCGCGCGCTTGCGCAGGCCGACGCCGTGCTCGGCCGCGATCGAGCCGTCGAGCGCCGCGACGATGTCGTGGACGATCCGGTTGAAGCGCTCCCAGGCGGCGAGGAAGGCGGCGCGGTCCATACCCACGGGCTGGCTCAGGTTGAAGTGGATGTTGCCGTCCCCAAAATGCCCGAAGGCGCAGACGCGCAGGCCCGGCATCTCCGCCTCGCAGGCCCGCGTCGCCCGGGCGAGGAATTCCGGCAGGCGGGAGAGCGGCACCGAGACATCGTGCTTGATCGAGGCGCCCTCGGCCTTCTGCACATCCGACAGGCTCTCGCGCAGGTCCCAGAAGGCGTTCGCCTGCGCCTCGCTCGCCGCCAGGGCGGCATCGTCGAGAAGCCCCGCCTCCTGCGCCCGAACGAGGAGCGACTCCAGCAGGGTGCCGGCATCGTCGCAGGGGCGGGTCGTCGAGATCTCCACCAGGGCGTAGGCCGCGTGCGAGCCCGCGAGCGGCCGGCGGGCCCCGGCCCGGTAGCGCAGCACGATCTCCAGGGCGAAGGGCGCAATGTACTCGAAGGCGGTCAGCGCCGGACCGGCCTCGGCCCGCAGGCTTCGGAACAGGGCGAGGGCGGCCTCCGCCGAGGCGAGGCCGAGGAAGGCCACGGACCGCGAGACAGGCCGGGGATAGAGTTTCAGCACCGCCGCGGTGATCAGCCCGAGGGTTCCCTCCGAGCCGAGGAACAGGTGCTTGAGGTCGTAGCCGGCATTGTCCTTGCGCAGGCCCTTCAGCCCGTTCCAGATCCGACCGTCGGCCAGCACCACCTCCAGCCCGAGGACGAGGTCCCGGGCATTGCCGTAGGCCAGCACCGCGGTGCCGCCCGCATTGGTGGCGAGGTTGCCGCCGATCCGGCATGAGCCCTCCGAAGCCAGGGAGAGCGGGAACAGCATCCCGGCCTCCGCGGCGGCCGCCTGGACGTCGGCCAGCACCATTCCGGCCTCCACCGTGATGCTGGCATTGACGGGATCGAGCGCGCGCAGCCGATTCAGCCGCGCCAGCGAGAGGACGATGCCCCCCTGCGGCAGGCCGCCCCCGACATGACCGGTATTCCCGCCCTGCGCCACCACCGGCACCCCCGCCTCGGCACAGGCGCGCACCACGCAGGCGACGGCCTCGGTGTCGGCGGGCCGCACCACCGCCAGGGCATGGCCGCGCTCCAGGCCGCGGGTCTCGGCCAGATGGGGCGCGAGGTCGGCGGGGTCGGTCAGGACGTGGTCGGCACCGAGATGCGCGGCGAGGTGCGCCAGCAGGCGGGAAGGGTCGGTCACCACGGATCTCACAACGGCAGGCCGCGGGTGGCGGCGGGATGGCGCGGCCGGGCCTGCCGCCTATGATAGGGATGGCGCGCCGTCCTGTGCAGGGCGAGCGACCGGGCGCCGTGCCGCAGCGACCGAGAGAAGAGGTTGGAGAGACCCATGCTGTCCGTGATCCCGAACCCGCACCGCACCGCCCTCCCGATCGTCGGCAGCGACGACCTCTTTCCGGTACGGCGGGTCTATTGCGTCGGCCGCAACTATGCCGCCCACGCCCGAGAGATGGGCAAGGACCCCGACCGCGAGCCGCCGTTCTTCTTCATGAAACCCGCCGACGCCCTGCAGATCGTGACCGGCGACGCCCCCGTGGACCATCCCTATCCGCCGCGCACCGAGAACTACCATTTCGAGGTGGAGATGGTGGCAGCCCTCGGGCTGGGCGGCCGCGACATCCCGGAGGCCTCCGCCCTCGACCACGTCTACGGCTATGCGGTGGGCCTCGACATGACCCGGCGCGACGTGCAGGACGAGGCCAAGCGCCTGGCGCGGCCCTGGGACCTCGCCAAGTCCGCCGACGCCTCGGCGCCGATCGGACCGCTGCACCCGGCCTCGGCCATCGGTCACCCGGTGCGGGGGGCCATCACCCTGGCGGTGGATGCCGGCGAGCGCCAGCGCGGCGACCTCTCCGAAATGATCTGGTCGATCCCCGAGCAGGTCGCGCTGCTCTCGACCTATTTCGAGTTGCATCCCGGCGACCTCATCTTCACCGGCACCCCCTCGGGCGTCGGCGCGGTCCGGCGCGGCGAGACGATGACGGCCGCCATCGACGGCCTCGGCGCCATCCGCCTGCACGTCGTCTGAGCCGGATGCTCCTCGACCGGTCCTGGATGCGGCGCCTCGTCCATTACGGCGCGCTCGCGACCCGCGGCATGACCCTGGGCGTGCGCGGGGCCGCCATCGATGCGGAGGGCCGGGTCTGCCTCGTGCGCCACACCTACGTGGCGGGCTGGCACCTGCCGGGCGGCGGCATCGAGGCGGGGGAGAGCGCGGTGACGGCGATGATCCGCGAGTTCCGCGAGGAGGCCGAGATCGTGGTCGATCCCGGCAGCCCCCTGCAGCTGCACGGCTTCTACCACAACCGCACGGCGGCCGGCCGCGACCACGTCGCGCTCTACGTGGCCGCCGGCTTCTCGGTGCGGGCGCCGAAGCACCCCGACCGCGAGATCGCCGCCTGCGGCTTCTTCCCCCTCGATGCGCTGCCGGCCGAAACCACCGCCGCCACCCGCGCCCGCCTGCGCGAGATCCGCGAGGGCCTGCCCCCGGCCGCCCACTGGCAGGCCTGACGGCCGTCATGACGCCGGCAAACGGCCCCGGTGTCCGGCGCCCGGATTCAGCGCTTGCAACGCCCGGCGGAATGGTGTTTAGAGACGCCGTCCGGGGCCGCCGGCGGGTCTTTCCCACCAGCGGCGCGGTTGTGAGCGGGTGTAGCTCAGGGGTAGAGCACAACCTTGCCAAGGTTGGGGTCGAGGGTTCGAATCCCTTCGCCCGCTCCAAATTTTCCCAACCAGGATTGAGACGATGCAACGCCCTCCGGGGCGTTTTTGTGTTTCCTGACCGTGTGTTGACGGCGTCCGTTCACGCCTTTTCGAGGCGCGGGGCACGGCCGGCCCGATAGGCCGCGGGCGTCACCGCGAAACGGCGCCGGAAGTGCTGGCGCAGGGTCGCGGCCGTGGCGAAGCCCGCCGCCTCGGCGACGGCCTGAAGCGGCTGGTCCGCCTGGTCCAGCAGGTCCCGGGCCCGGGCGAGCCGCAGGTCGAGGAGCCAGCGGGCCGGCGTCGTGCCGGTGGCGGCGGAGAAGCGACGCAGCAGGGTCCGGGGGCTCATGCCGGCACGGTCCGCCAGATCGGCGACCGGCCAGTCGCGGGCCGGCGCCGCCCGCATCGCGTCGAGCAGCGGCCCGATCCGCGCCGCCTCGTGAAGCGTCGGGACCGCTCCCGCGACGACCTGGGCCTGGCCGCCGTCCCGGTGGGGCGGGACGACGAGGCGCCGGGCGACGGCGTTGGCGGCGCCTGGCCCGAAGTCGCGGCGCACGAGGTGCAGGCAGAGGTCGATCCCGGCGGCCGAGCCGGCGGAGGTCAGAATCGCTCCCTCATCCACGTAGAGCACGTCGGGGGTGAAGCGGATGCCGGGATGGCGTGCGGCCAGCGCCGCGGCGTGACGCCAGTGGGTGGTGGCGCGCCGCCCCTCCAGCAGGCCGGCGGCGGCGAGGACGAAGACGCCCGAGCAGATCGACAGGACGCGCGCCCCGCGGGAGGCGGCCGTGCGCAGGGCGGCGGCGAGGGCCTCGGGCACCGGCATCTCCGCCCCGCGCCAGCCCGGCACCACGATGGTGCCCGCCCGATCGAGGAGGTCGAGGCCGCCATCCGCGAGCAGGCGCACGCCGCCCTCGGCCCGCATCGGACCCGGATCGACCGCCGCCACGGCGAAGCGGTACCAGTCCGGACCCATCTCGGGGCGCGGCAGGCCGAAGATCTCCACGGCGACGCCGAACTCGAAGGTGCAGAGCCCGTCATAGGCCAACACCACCACGAGGCGGTCGGCGGGGGAGAGGCGGGCCTGCGGCTTTGGCATGATCGCGACGCTAACTGGCAATCCGGCCCGCCGCCAAGCGTCGCGCCCGCTGCTAGCTCTGTGCGGCCCCGAGACGGAGACCGACCATGAGCCCCGTGACCGCCATTCCCGCTTGCCCACCCGCGATCGCGCGCGACCACTTCCGCCGCCGCCTGGCCCTGGAGACCGATTGCGCCGACGTGGCGGCCGCCCTGGAGGCCGGCCCGCCCGATTTCGTGCTGCTGCACGCGGTCGGCTCGGAGGCGGCGTTCCGGCGCCGTCACATCCCGGGGGCCGTACACCTGCCGCACCGCCTGATCACCACCGAGCGCCTCGCCGCCTGGCCCGCCGACACGCTGTTCGTGGTCTACTGCGCCGGTCCCCATTGCAACGGGGCCGACCGCGCCGCCCTGCGGCTCGCCGAACTCGGCCGACCGGTCAAGCTCATGCTCGGCGGGCTCACGGGCTGGGCCGACGAGGGACTGGCCTTCGCCGAAGATCTCTCGGCGACAGGCGAAACCTGAAAGAGGCCCGCGTCGGCCGACCGGCTCTTCAACCTTCCTTTACCATAGGGAGAACAAAGTTGCCGTCGGGGCGGCGCCTGGGTCCGCCCCCAGCCGGACGGCCATGTTCCTCTTCACCACGCCTCCCGCCAATGCCCGCGATTCCGGCGCCAGCCGGGACCTGGGTCCGCGCGACAGCGCCGCGGCGCGCGCGGGTGGATCGGGCGGCGTCGTCGATGCGATCCGCGACGGAGCGCAGACGTCCGGCGCCGGGTTCGACTACCTGCTCGCGACGGCGCAGCGGGAATCCTCCCTCGACCCCTCCGCCAAGGCCGCCACCTCCTCGGCCACCGGTCTGTTCCAGTTCATCGAGCAGACCTGGCTCGGCACGATGAAGACCGCCGGGCCCCGGCTCGGCCTCGGGACCTATGCCGACGCGATCACCAAGGCGGCCGATGGCACCTACACGGTGAGCGACCCGGCGGCCAAGCAGACCATTCTCGACCTGCGCCGCGATCCGCGCATCGCCGCCACCATGGCGGGCGCCCTCACCGAGCGGAACCGCGAGGCCCTGACCACGGCCCTCGGGCGCGAGCCCACCGGCGGCGACCTCTACGCAGCCCACGTGCTCGGCGCGCGCGGCGCCGCCGCTCTCATCGCCACGGCTCAGGCGAGCCCGGCCCGGGCCGCCGCCCTCGACATGCCGGAGGCGGCCGCCGCCAATCGCGGCCTGTTCTACGATCGGACCGGGCGCCCGCGCGGCGCCGCCGAACTCTACGCCCATCTCGCCACCGCCCGCGCCGGCACCGCGCCGGCCTCACCGGCCGCCACGATCACGCTGCCCGAGGGGACCATCGCCTACGCCTCCCTCAACGAGGGCGGGCTGCGCTCGATGTTCCAGACCGACCCGCGCCAACAGGGTGGCGTCTCGGCCGGCGTCGCCCGCCTCTGGCAGGGGCGCAGCGCCGGGCAGGAGGCGAGCCGGCCGGAACCCGCCCGCCCCGCGCCGACCTACTTTCCGCGCTCGGACGGCACCGACGGCGGGACGGGAACGATCGTCTCCGCCATCCCCGCCCCGACGGCCGCCGCGAACCCGGTGCCCGCCGCGACGGCGGCCCTCGTCGGAGCGCCGCTGCCGCCGCGCCGCCCGGCGGAATTCGGCGCCTCCGCCCAGCCGGCCCGCTCCGGCGCCCCCCTCGACCTGTCCCTCTTCACGATCCGGAGCGGCTCATGATCATCCGCCAGTTCCTCGCCTGGACGCAGCACTCCTCCGCGGCGCGACGGGCGGAGGCCGCGGGTGCCCTGGCCCGCGCCTACCTCTACGACGGCCTCGGCGAGGACGTGGCCTGGGAGGCGGAAGCCGCACTCCTCGCCCTCCTCGACGATCCCTCCAGCCTGGTGCGTCGGGCGCTGGCCGAGGCCTGCGCGGCCTGCGCGAACGCGCCCCGCACCCTGATCGTGGCTCTGGCCGGCGACCAGGCCGAGATCGCCACCCTGGTGCTGGCCCGCTCGCCGGTGCTGAGCGATGCCGACCTCGTCGACGGCGTCGCCATCGGGTGCCTCGCCGCCCGCCGCGCCATCGCGAGCCGGCTCGACCTCTCGCCGGCCGTCGCGGGGGCGCTCGCCGAGATCGCCGAACCCGAGGCCCTGGTCGTGCTGGTCCGCAACCGCACCGCCCACATCACCACCGGCAGCCTGATGCGGATGGTGGAGCGCCACGGAGACGTGGCCGCCCTGCGCGAGGCCGTCCTGGCCCGGCCCTACCTGCCCCTCGAGGTGCGCCAGAGCGTGACCACGCGTCTCGCCGAATCGCTCTCCGCCTTCGCGGTGTCCTCCGGCTGGCTCACGCCTGCCCGCGGCGCGCGCGCCAGTCGCGAGGCGCAGGAGCGCACGACGCTCGCCTTCTGCGCCGAGGCCCATCCCGTCGATCTCGCCCGCCTCGTCGCCCATCTGAAGGCCTGCGGCCAGCTCAATGCCGGCCTGCTGCTGCGGGCGATCCTCTCCGGCAACATGGCCTTCGCCGAGATGGCGCTGGCCGACCTCGCCGGCCTTCCGGTCCGCCGGGTGGCCGGGCTGATGCACGACGCCTCGACCGCCGCCTTCGCGGCCCTGCACCGCAAGGCCGGCCTGCCGCCGGTGCTGCTGCCGGCCTTCAGCGCCGCGCTGTCGGCCTGGCGCGAAGCCGGGCAGGGCGCCATCACCAGCGCCGGAGCCGGCCTGTCGCGCCTGATGATCGAGCGGGCGCTGACCGCCTGCGAGACGATGCCCTTCGCCGAAGCGCAGAGCGTCATGGCGCTCCTGTCCCGCTTCGAGGCGGAGGCCGCCCGCGACGAGGCCCGGGTGCTCGCCCGCGAACTCGCCGCCGAGGCCGAGCGCAGCGAGATCCTGCGGATCGAGCGCGAGATCCTCGACGCCGAGTGGCGCGAGGCTCAGCGCCAGGTCCTCGCCGACGAGGAGGCATACCAGGCCCTGGAGACCGCTCCCGAACCCGTCGCCGAGACCGTCGCGGCGATCCCGGACGGGGCCGTGGACGGGACATGGGAGGCGGCCTCGGAAGAGGCCCGGCAAACGATCCCGCAAACGACCGTGCCGATGGCCGTCGATCTCGCTGCCGAGGCACCGCCCGCCGAGGCGGAGCTGCCGGGTCCGGATGGATCGGTGGAACCGGCCGTGACCGTGGCCGAAGCGATCCAGGAGATCGCGGAGGCCGAGGCGCCGGCCGACGTCGAGACGGCGCGCACCGACCCGGTGGGCCTGATCCTCGACGGACTCTCCGACGCGCTGCTCGCCGAGTTCGAGGGCAGCCGCGCCCGGAGCCGCGCCCTGGCGACCGAAGTCGTGCTCGATGCAATTCCCGAGGCGCTGATCGCGAGCTACCGCGAGGACCGGGCGCGCTTGGCCGCCTGAGGGCCGCTCAGCCGAACTGCTCGCGCAGGATGCGCTCGTCGAGGCTGTGGCCGGGATCGTGCAGCAGGGTCAGGTTGGTGGCGTGGTCGAGCCAGGTCTCCACCGTGCAGACCCGGCGGAACTCGGTGTGGTCCGCCACCGCCGCCACCGGCCGGTGTGCGGCGTCGAGCACCTCGATGAGGATGCGCGCGTAGTCCGGCAACAGGGCTCCGTGCCAGCGCCGGGGCCGGAAGGCGGAGATCGGCGTCAGGGCCAGGAGGCGGGCGTTGAGGGGCAGGATCGGCCCGCCCACCGACAGGTTGTAGGCGGTGGATCCGGCCGGGGTCGCCGCGAGCACGCCGTCGGCGATGAGCTCCGGCAGGCGGACATGGCCGTCGATCGAGATCCGCAGCTTGGCGGTCTGGTGCGTCTGGCGCAGCATGTAGACCTCGTTGAGGGCGCGGGCCTGGTGCCGGCGTCCCTCGGTGTCCACGGCCTCCATCATCAGCGGGTGGATGATGCTGCGCTTGGTGTTCTCCAGGCGCTCGATCAGCCCGTCCTCGCGGAACTCGTTCATGAGGAAGCCGACGGTGCCGCGGTTCATGCCGTAGATCGGCGTGCCGGCATGCATGAAGCGATGCAGGGTCTGGAGCATCAGCCCGTCGCCGCCCAGCGCCACCACCACGTCCGCCTCGTCGGGCGGCACATGGTCGTAGCGCCGCATCAGGGTCGCGGCCGCCTGGCGGGCGTCCTCCGTGGGACTTGCGACGAAGGCGAGCCGTTCGAAACGCCGGGCCATGGGCTCACATCCGCCTTGCCGACCACCTTGCCGACGCGGAGCGTTCGCTCCAGCGTCTCGATCCCAGTCCTGCCGGCATTCCCGCCGGCCCGCTCCCGCCGGTGGAGCGGCGTAGCCCTGGTCGGAGACCCATAGCATGGAGCGGCCGCTTCTCGTCTACACCACCTTCCCCGATGCCGGCACCGCCCTGGATGTCGGAGAGGCGCTGGTGCGGCTGCGCCTCGCCGCCTGCGTCAACGTCCTGCCGGGGATGCTCTCCATCTACGCCTGGAAGGGCGCGGTGGAGCGGGGATCCGAGGTCGTGGCGATCCTCAAGACCTAAGAGGGTCTGGCGGATTCCTTGAGCACCGCGCTGAAGGCCCGCCACCCCTACGAGACGCCGATCATCCTGCACCTGCCCGTGATGGGGTCCGACCCCGACACCGCGGCCTGGATCGCGGCGGAGACTCAAGGGCCGCCGATCGGGTAGCTCCGGCCCTTCCACAGGGGCGTGCCGCTGCCCTTGCGCCGCAGGAGGGCGGTCCACTGGATCGCCAGAGCGACCAGGACCGTCGCCGGGTGGAGGAGCACCGTGCCCAGGGGCTCGCGGGTGACGAGGGTGATCGCGGCCCGGGTCGCCAGGGAGGCGAGGGCGGCCGCGAAGGCCAGGAATACGGCGTGGCCCGACCCGAGCCCGAACAGCACGGCCAGGAGGAGGAGCCAGGGCAGCACGTGCCCGCCGACCAGGAGGAGCGTCCAGACCGGCAGGGCTCGCGGGGTCGCCATGCCCTCGTGGGCGTTCTTCGAGAAGCCGGCCCAGCTCTGGTCGAAGCCGCGATACATCCGGCAGGTGGCCAGGGCGTGGCCGGCCACCAGATCGGTCCGGTAGCCGGCCTGCCGGAAGCGCCGCGGCAGCACGACGCCGTCGTGCAGGCTGGTGCGCACGGCGCCGTGACCGCCGGTGGCCGCATAGGCCTCGCGCCCGACCAGGACGAGCTGACCGCAGGCGGCCCCGAGGCTGGGACGCAGGGAGGCCCGCATCATCGCCATCGGCAGGTAGCCGAGGAGGAGGAAGTTGATCATCGGCACCGTCAGGCGCTCGCCCAGCGAGCCCATCAGCTGGCGCGGGACGCCGCTGACCAGGGCGCTCTCGGTCCGGCGCGCATGGGCCGCGAGCGCCGCCGCCGCCGCGGGCGCCAGGCTCACGTCGGCATCGACGAAGAGGAGATGCGTCCCGGTCGCGGCCTCGGCCAGCCGCGCGCAGGCGTGGTTCTTTCCCGTCCAGCCCTCGGGCAGGGGCGGGATCGGAACGAGGCGCAGGCGCGGATCCTCGGCCGCGATGGCCGACACGATGGCGGCGGTGTCGTCGGTGGAATGATCGTCGCCGACGAGCACCTCCAGGGCGACGCCGGCGCTCGACAGCGCGGCCCGCACGGTGGCGGCGATCACCGCGGCCTCGTTCCGGGCCGGGATCAGCACGGAGACCCGGGCTCGGACGTCGAGGTCCGGCTCGGGGGTGCGCAGGATCGAGAGATTCACCCAGGCGACGAGGGCGGGCAGCGCCGCGCAGGCCAGGGCCAGGATCGCGAGACCGAGCATCACGGGACCGGATCTCCCTTCTGGCGGTGGGCCGACTCGAAGCGCCGGCCCGTGAGGACGGCGCCGAGGCGCCGCCAGAGATCGTAGATCCCGCCGATGCCCTTGGCACCGGAGGCAAGTGGCGTGAAGCGTCCGGCCTCGCGCGCGACCACGTCGGCGCTGAGCCGGTCGAGGGTCGCGGTCAGGTCCGCCTCCATCCGGGCCAAGCGCTCAGTCCGCGGCAGGGCGAGAAGGGCGGCGCCCGTTGCGGGCGTGCCGAAAGCCGCGAAGGCTTCGCCGCCGCGCTCCTCCCAGAAGGCGTATTCGAGGGCCAGCGGCACGAACAGCGCGTCGGGCGCGATCTCGGGCAGGCGACCGACGCCGGCGCGCAGAGCCAGGGGCCGGGCGCGGACATCCTGGAAGCGCCCCTGGGCGGTGATCCAGATCATCCGGTTCGGCGCCCCCAGGATTCGCCGGGTCGCCCTGAGGAACTGGGCCGCCCCGCGGGCCGAGTCGAGGTCCACCGCGAAGGCGCCCATCCGGGCGAAGACCGCGTATTTCTCCAGCATCCGCGCGTCGAAGGGGGCGTAGCTCTCGCGCGCCGGGAAGAGCTTGCCGGCGAGCAGGATGACCACGGCCGCGTCCCACCAGGCCGGGTGGTTGCAGTAGATCACCACCGGGCCGGGATGGTCAACGCCCTCCGGCACGCCCCAGCGGGCGAGCCGGAGGGCGTTGAGGTGGCGTCGGACGTAGCGGTCGAAATACCCGACCATGAACCGCCACAGGGCGGGTGATCGGGTGGGGCCGTCCTCGCGGGACACGGTCGGGCCTTCAGGCGCTAGCGCGCTCCTCCCCGTGGACGCCGACACCCCGCGCATCGGTGTCGAGGGCATCCGCCGCGATCCAGCCCGACATCATCACCATCGGCATGCCGGGCCCCGGATGGGCCGCGCCGCCGGCAAGGTAGAGGCCGCGCACCTGCCGCGAGCGGTTGCCGGGCTTGAACGCGCCCATGAACTTGCCGTGGGAAGCGAGGCCGTAGATCGCACCGTTGAGCACCTTGTAGCGCTCGTGGATGTCCTGCGGGGTGAGGTGGCGCTCGACGACGATGCGCTCCTCGAGGTCGGGCATGTTGGCCGTGCGCTTGAGCTTGTCGAGGATGACCTGGCGGTAGGCGGGGAACATCTTCGACCAGTCGTGGTGCGGGCGGAGATACGGCGTGTGAACGAGGACGTAGAGCGCCTCGCCGCCCTCGGGCGCCACCGACGGGTCGGTGGAGGAGGGGGCCGCCAGGTAGGCGGTCGGGTCCGGGGCCGGCTCGCCCTTGTGGTAGATGTAGTCGAACTCCTCCTCCGGATCGCGGGAGAAGACGAAGTCGTGGTGGTTCAGGTGCTCGTAGCGCTTGTTCAGCCCGAGGTAGAGCACCACGCCGGAGCAGGCCGGCTCGAAGGTCTTCTTCTCGTAGGCCTTGCCGACGTCGCCGCCGACGAGTTCGCGGTAGGTGCGCACCGAATCCATGTTCGAGATGACGGCGTCGAAGGGGGTGACGCCGGAGGCCGTCCGCACGCCCTTGACCGCGCCCTGCTCGATGGCGAGGCCGGAGACCTCGTCGCCGGGCCGCAGGGTGGCGCCGAGTTCGGAGGCCAGCTTCGTCAGGGCCTCGGCCACCGCGCGGGTGCCGCCCATCGGGTACCAGACGCCCTCGGCGGTCTGCATGTGCGCGATGGCGCAGAGCACGGCCGGGGCGCCATAGGGCGAGGAGCCGACATACTGCACGAAGTGGTCGAGCATCTGTGCCAGGCGCGCATCCTTGACCTTCGAGCGGATGGTGCCGGCCACCGACGAGCCCATGCGCAGGGACAGCACGTCCCGCAGGGTGCCGGGATTCATGTTGGCGCGGATGTTGATCGTGTCGAACAGGTCCTCGACCGGCTTCCAGAAGAAGAACTTGTTCGAGACGTCGTGCAGGTGCTCGGAGATCTCGAGGAATTTCTTGTAGCCCTCGCCGGCGCCGGTGCCGGGGGCGAAGCGTTCCATGTCGGCGGCCATGGTCGGCACGTCGGCCATGAGGTCGAGATGGGTGTTGTCGTCGAAGAAGCAGCGCCACTGCGGATCGAGGCGACGCAGGTCCAGGTAGTCGTGGATGTCGCGCCCGGCTTCCTGGAAGATCCGCTCCAGCACCTTCGGCACCGTGAGGATGGTCGGCCCCATGTCGAAGCGGAAGCCGCCCTCGTGCAGCACCGCGGCCTTGCCGCCGAGCCAGTCGTTCTTGTCGTAGAGCGTGACGGTGTGGCCGCGCGCGGCGCTCACGCAGGCGGCCGCCAAGCCGCCCAATCCTGCGCCGACGACGGCGACCGAAGACCCAGCCCGCATGTTCGTGTCACTCCCCGGGCCGGTCCGAAAGCCCATTCTCTATACGAAGCTAGACCGGATGGCCGCGCGGTCAACGCGCTAACCGGTCGCGGCGTGGACGGACGCCGTCTTCGCACGCACCTTCCTAGATCGCCCGCCGCGACACCAGCGCCAACGCGACGCCGAGGCCCGCCGCCGCCACGGCGGCCATCACGCCCCAGGCGGGCAGCGCCGCGGCCCAGCCCTCGCTGAGGGCGTTCTGGTAGGCCTCGATGGCCCAGGCATTGGGGGTGAGCCAGCCGGCCTCCTGCAGCCAGGGCGGCATGAGGAAACGGGGCACCATGCTGCCGCCCACCGCCGAGAGCAGCAGGACGCCGAAGGTGGCGGCCAGATGCGCCTGCTGGCGGGTGGCGGAGGCGGCGCAGGCGGCCAGCGCGAGGCCGGCGGCCATGGCCGAGACGAGCAGGCAGGTCACCAGCCAGGCGCCCGCATGGGGCAGGATGTCGACCCCGTGCAGCAGGGCGGCGGCCGAGAAGATCAGACCGGCCTGGACGAGGCCCTGGCCCACCAGGAACAGGAACTTGCCCAGCACCACCACACTGAGCCCGCCGGGGCCCGCCATCAGCCGGTCGGCGAGGCCGGACTGGCGCTCGTCCACGAGGGAGAGGGCGCCCTGCATGGCGGCGAAGAGCAGGAACACCGCCGTGATCGCGCCCGCATAGTAGCTGACGCGATCGTTGGTGGCGCCCGAGGCGGTGCTGCGCCGCTCCACCAGGGAGGCGAAGGCGAAGGGCTCCTTGCGGGCCCGCTGCTCGGCGAAGGCCTGGCTGAGGAAGGCGCGCTCGTCCGGGCCGATCTTGCCCGAGCGCTCGACGTCGGCGACGATCCGAGCCAGGACCACGTCGGGCAGGGCCTCGTTGAGGACTCGCTGGAGCTGGCCGAGGGCGATCGGGGTGGCCAGGGCCTTGGCGGGATTCTCGATCAGCACCACGGGCTGGTCGGCGCGGGTGGAACCGGCGTCGAGGTCGCCGCGCAGCACCAGGGCCACGTCGACCTCGCTCCGGCGCACAGCCGCGACGGCGCCGTCGAGGTCGGCGGCGGAGAGGCGTCCGACCCGGAGGGACGGGTCCGCCTCCAGGGCCTGCATCAGCCGCTGCGTCGTCGGCGTTTGGGCGAGATCGAGGAGGCCGACATGAATGCGGATGCGCTCGCCGAGCGCGCCGGAGAAGATCGCGGCGAAGATCGTGAAGATCACGGTCGGCAGCACGAAGGCCATGACCAGGGCGGCCCGGTCGCGTACCAGGCCGAGCAGCATCACGCGAAAGGCGGCCGAGATCATGCGGCGGCTCCCGTCTCGGGCGAGACGTGCACGTCATCGGCCGCGGATGCCGCCAGCGCCTCGCGATAGACCGCCTCCAGGCCGGGCGCGCGGATGCGGATCTCGGCGATGGGCACGCCCGCGTCCCGGAGGGCGGCGAGGAGGTCGGCGCCGTCGCGGGGCGTCCCGCTGAGGCGGCGCGCCCGCCAGGTCGAGCCGGTGTCGACGGGCAGGAACCCGCTCCGGCGCAGCACCGCCTCCGCCGCCGCGTCGGCGGGAGCGACGAGCGCCGCCTCGTGCTCGGGAGCGTCGGCGCGAATGCGGGCGAGCAGTTCGGACAGGGGGCCGTCGGTGACGATCCGGCCCCGCGCCAGGATGGCGACCCGGTCGGCGAGGCGCTCGGCCTCGGCGAAGTCGTGGGTGGCGACGAGGAGGGCCGTGCCGGCCTCGCGCAGGCGCCCAAGCACCGCATGGATGGCCGCCCGGGCATGCAGGTCCACCCCCTGCGTCGGCTCGTCGAGGAGGACAAGACGGGGCCGCGCCATCAGGCTGGCGGCGATGTTGACGCGGCGCTGATAGCCGCCCGAGAGCAGCCCGACCGGGCGCCGGGCCACCTCCGCGAGGGCGCAGAGCGCGAGGCCCGTCGCCACCGCCTCGGCCCGCTCGCGCCGGGCGATGCCGGCGAGCTGGGCGAAGACCGACAGGTTCTCGACCACGGAGAGGCGGGGATAGAGAGCGATCTCCTGCGGCACCCAGCCGATCGCCCGGCGCGCGGCCGGCGTCCGGTGAGGGTCGTCGCCGGCGACGCGGACGCTGCCGGCGCCGGGGGCCAGCCGTCCCGCGATGAGGCGCATCAGCGAGGTCTTGCCGGCGCCGTTGGGGCCGAGGAGCGCAAGCGTCTCGCCCGCCTCGAGGGCGAGGTCGACGCCTTCCAGCACGCGGCTGCCCCGATAGGCGAGGGCGGCGCCGGCCACCCTCAGGAGCGGCTCGGAACGGGGGCTCACGCGGCGCTCAGCGGGGCGGCAGGGCGCGCGACAGGCGAACCCGCACGGCCACGCCCGGCTCGCGCACGGTGAAGCGCGCGCGCGCGAAGTCGGGGCGGGCGGATCGGGAAGATTCGCCGGAGAACCCGTAGGGCTCGAGGGGCAGGCCGAGACCGGTCCGGTCGAGGCGGCCATTGCCGTTGGTGTCCTGATAGGCCAGGGCCGCGTAGATCCCGGGTGCCACGTTCGGGAAGACGAAGCGCTGCGCGGCGGCCCGGGGCTCGGCCTGCTGCCCGGTCCGGCAATCGGCCTCGGACAGGCCGTCCTGGCACAGTGCGACGGAGAGGACGCCGCCGGGCTCGATGCCCTCGACCTCCACCGCCACGGAGGCGGCCTGCGCCGCCCCCGTGGCGAGGAAGAGGGTGCAGATGGCGACCGTGAGCCTCGACCGCCGCCTCAAGTGGCGTCGCCCGATGCGGCCAGGGGTGCGGTCGCGGGAATGCCGGCGCTGGCGGCGCCGACACGGCCGGCGGACAATTCCTCGATGAGGAGGCGGGCGGTGATGCGCGCGCCCTCGTAGATCACCGGCAGGCCCGAGCCCGGATGGGTCCCGCCGCCGACGAGGTAGAGGCCCGGCCCGAAGCGGTTGTGGGGGCGGAAGTAGAGCATCTGCATCAGGTCGTGGGCGAGGTTGAAGGTGGCGCCCTCGTGAACGAAGAACTCGTCGCGCCACTCGGTCGGATCGACGATGCGCTCGTAGCGGATGCGCGATTCGATGTCGCCGAGGCCGAGAAGCTTAAGGCGGTCGAGGACGAGGCGGCGATAGGTCTCGCGCAGGCCCTTCCAGTCGATGCCCGCCTTCAGGTTCGGCACCGGCACCAGCACGTAGAGGCTGGTCTGGCCCGGGGGCGCCATGCCCCCGTCGGTGAAGCCCGCGTGCTGCACGTAGAGCGAGGGCTGCATCGGCAGGATGCCGTCGGTGATCTCCCGGATGTTGCGGGCGTAATCCTCCGACAGCAGGATGGTGTGGTGGCCGAGCGCCTCCGGCATCGGCCCGTCGAGGCCGAGATAGAGCATGAAGGTCGAGCAGGAGAGGCGCGCCTTCTCGATCTTGGCGTCGCGCCAGCGCGGCCGGTGCTGTTGCGGCACGAGGTCCTGGATCACCTTGGCGAAGTCGCCGTTGATGACCACCGCATCGGCCTGCAGGGTCTCGCCGTTGCAGACCACGCCGCTGGCGCGCTTGCCCTCGAACAGCACGCGCTCGACGCCCGCCCCGAGGCGGATGTCGACGCCCATCCGGCGGGCGAGCCCGGCCATCGCCTCCGAGACGGCGCCGCAGCCGCCGACCGGGTGATAGACGCCGTGCTCGTATTCGAGGAACGATAGGATGGTGAACAGGCTCGGGCACCGGAACGGCGACATGCCGAGGTACTTGGTCTGGAACGCGAAGGCGAGGCGGACCCGCGGATCCTTGAAGTAGCGCCGCAGATCCTTGTCGACGCTGCGCCCGGGATGGAGATGGGGCAGGGCGGCGATCATCGCCGGGGAGGCCATGGCCCGCAGGGTGTGGAAGGCCTGCTCCAAGACCGGCTTGAAGAACTTCAGCTTGACCCGGTTGTCGGCGAAGAACTTGCGCACGTTCTTCGCGTCGTCCGGCGCGATGCGCGCCACCTCGGCCTCGAGCCGGTCCATGTCGTTCGTGGCGCGGATCTCGCCGCCCGCCTCGAACACGAGATGGTACTGCGGATCCAGGCGCTCGAGCTTGACGTGGTCCTCCAGCCGCTCGCCGCAGGTCTCGAAGATGTCGGCGAGGATCTGTGGGTAGAGGAAGAAGGTCGGGCCGATGTCGAAGCGGAAGCCGCCGGGGGCTTCCACCGTCTTGGTGCGGCCGCCGACCGCCGGGTCCTTCTCCAGCAGCGTGACGTGGACGCCGGCCCGGGCGAGGAGGAGTGCGGTGGCGAGGCCGCCGGGACCGGCACCGACGATGATGACGCGGCGTCCGGACAGGGTCCGCAAGCCGTCCCGTGACTGCAACAACGCTCGCAACTCCCTCGTCCACGCTCCCATCTTTGAGCGCATCTGGCGCGCAAGAATGGTCCGTCCAGACCTCGTGCGGCCCGGTGCGTAATCTTGACCGTAGCCGGGCGCGCGGCAATGGGGGCGCAGTGTCGCGCGTGGCGGTGGCCCTCGAAGCGGGCCACCAGACAGCTAAGCCGATCGGGACAGGTGATGCAGCGCGATCGCCCCCGCCGTCGCGACGTTGAGCGAATCGAACTCCGGCGCCATCGGGATGCGGACGGTGCGCAGGCCCACCATCAGCTCCGGGGGCAGGCCCGGCCCCTCGCTCCCGAGCAGCAGCAGGCTGCGGGCGGGGGGCGCCAGGGCCGCGAGGGTCTCGGCACCGCCGGGGCTCAGGGCCAGGGCCTCCAGGGCGTGGCGCTCCGCGAAGGCCAGGATCGCGTCGGCATCGGCCAATTGCCGGAACGGGACGATGAGCGCGGCACCGGCCGAGACGCGGATCGCCTTGCGGTAGAGCGGGTCGCAGGTCCCGGCGTCGAGCAGCACCGCGTCGGCGCCGAACGCGGCGGCGTTGCGGAACAAGCCGCCGACATTGTCGTGGTTGGTCAGGCCGACGAGGCCGACCACGAGGGCCGGTGCCGGGGCGGGCGGCAGGCCGGGGAGCGCCGCGCCGGGCGCCTCCGTTCCGCGCAGGCCGACGCCGAGGACGCCGCGGTGGATCGGGAAACCGGTGATCGCACTCATCACCGGCTTCGTCGCCGTGTAGACCGGTACGGCCTCGGGCAGCCGGGCCAGAGCCTCCGCCAGGCCGGCCAGGCGCTCGGGCGCGAGCAGGACCGATTCGAGGCCGAACCGCGCCCGGGCCGAGAGCATGACTCGCAGGGTCACCTCACCCTCGACGATGAAGCGGCCGGCGCGCCCGACGAGGTCGCGCTCGCGCATCGCCGTGTAGGGCGCGAGGCGCGGGTCTGCGGGATCGTCGATGGCGACCGGCGCGGGCCGGGGAGCTGCGGCCAAGGCGGCGTCAGGCGCTCGCCGGACGCCCGCCCATGCGCACCGCGAGGGGATCGGCCTCGGCCTTGGTCGGCACCTTCACCAGGGCCTCGCCGTCGAGGACGACCTCGCCCGCCACCGAGCAGGTGCATTTCAGGCGGGCCCGGCGGCGCTCCGGGACCAGTTCGGCCACCTCGACGGTGACCTCGACCGTGTCGCCGATGCGGACCGGCGCGCGGAAGTTCAGGGTCTGGCTGATGTAGACCGCGCCGGGGCCGGGCAGGCGGGTGCCGAGCACCGCCGAGATCAGGCCGGCGGTGTAGAGGCCGTGGGCGATCCGGGTCCCGAAGGGCGTCCGCGCCGCGAAGTGCTCGGACAGGTGGATCGGGTTGCGGTCGCCGGTGATCTCCGCGAAGCCCACCACGTCGGAAGAGGCGATGACCTTGTTCAGCGTCTCGGACAGGCCGACTTCGAGATCCTCGAAGTACAGGACGCGCAGTTCGGGCATCATCGGCGGTTTCCCCTGACTTTGGTGGTTGGCACGCGGGTCTCGTGCGGCTTGGCCTTTCGCCTCGCACAGGCGGCGGGCCAAATCCAGTATCTGGTGCCCGAAAAGCATCGGCCCGGATCTTGAGCCTCGACAGCCGGAGGCATCTCGCGCCATGGAGCCCCTCGTCGCGAGGTGCCGGGCCCGGGTCCGGTCCGATCCCCCGCCCCCGTCAGGTCGAGACGCCGCCTTTGTCCGCCACGCCCACCCCGTCCGCCACCCTGCGCCCGGTGGTCGCCCGCGTCGCCGGGCTCAACCTCGCCTATTTCGGCATCGAGATCAGCGTCGCCCTGGCGATCGGTTCGCTGGCGCTGATCGCCGACAGCCTCGACTTCCTCGAGGACGCGGCGATCAACCTGCTGATCTTCACCGGCATCGGCTGGAGCGTGCGCAACCGGGCCCGGCTCGGCGCCGTCCTCGCCGTCATCCTGCTCCTGCCGGCTCTCGCCACCGCCTACGCCGCCTGGATCAAGTTCGCCACGATGGCGCCGCCGGCCCCGCTGCCCCTGACGCTCACGGGCCTCGGGGCGCTGGCGGTCAACCTCGCCTGCGCGGCGATGCTGGCCCGCCACCGCTCGGGGGGCGGCAGCCTGACCCGGGCGGCCTATCTCTCGGCCCGCAACGACGCCTTCGCCAACCTCGCGATCATCGCCGCCGGCCTCGCCACCGCCCTGACCCTGTCGGCCTGGCCCGACCTCATCGCGGCGGCCGGCATCGCCGTCCTCAACGCGGATTCGGCGGGCGACATCCTGAAGGCCGCGCGGGCCGAGTGGCGCGCGGCGAAGGCCGCGTCCGAGAATCCAATCTCCTGAGAGGCGTCGAACCCCGTCATGCGCCTGTTTCCCATCTCCGACCTGCACCTGGAGCGCCGTCGCCTCGACGTCATCCCGCGCCCGCGCCAGCCCTTCGACGTACTGGTCTGCCCGGGCGACCTGCACGAGGGCCGGCCCGAATCGGGCCTCGCGGCCCTGATGACGCTGGCGCAGGGGCACCCGATCGTGCTCGTGCCGGGCAATCACGAACACTACGCGCCGACCGGCGACGGGCGCACGGCCCCCGAGCTCATCGCCGCCCTGGAGGCCGAGGTCCTTCGCCTGAACGGGGAGGGGGCGCAGATCCACCTGCTCCAGCGGGGGGCGACCGTGGTCCTCGACGGCGTCCGCTTCGTCGGGACGACCCTGTGGAGCGACTGGTCGCTGGCCGGGCGCTGGCTCGACGGTCGGGTGGCCGATCCGCCGGAGGACCCGGTCGCCTACGCGGCCGCGCGGATGACCGACCCGGTCACCGGTTCGCGCGAGTACCGCGGCTCGATCCGCAACGGCGACGGCACGATCTGGACGCCCGCCGACGCGATGGCGGCCCACGAGCGGGAGCGCGCCCTGCTGGCGGCAGCCCTGGCCGAGCCCCATGACGGACCGACCGTCTGCGTCACCCATCACCCGGCGAGCCCGCGCGCGGCCGATGCGTTCCGGGAGACCCCCGGCGTGCCCTGGTGGGTCCCGGCCTTCTACGCAACCACCGTCCTGGAGGACCTACCGGCGGCGGACCGGCCCGACCTCTGGGTCTCGGGCCACTTCCATGCCGGGCACGACATGCGGATCGGGGAGACCCGCTGGGTCGCCAACCCGGTCGAGGGGCGGGACTTCTCCACTGATCACATTCTCACGATCGGTTGAGACCGGACGCCGCCCGGCCGCGTACCTGTCCGGCATCGCATCGCCGGAGCTCACCCCATGAACGCCTTCATCGCCGTGGTCCTCGTCTGCGCCAACGGGATCCCGATCGAGGCCTGCACCGACGAGAAGGCCAGCGAAGTCCGCAAGGTCCGCGTCGCCAACGAACTCGGCTGCACCAATGGCTGGCAGGAGATCATCGCCCGCACGGACCTGCGGGACGAGGTCGGCAAGACGAGCTACCTCAAGACCGAGTGCCGCCGGGTGAAGCAGGCCGACTGAGCCGGCCGCTCCCCGGCTCGTCGGATTACCTGTCGTACTTGATGTAGGCGAAGCGCGGATCGGTGGGGGTGCCCTCCAGCGCGCCGCCTTCGGTGCCGGGCTGCCAGCCGACCACCTCCTCGATCTTGGCGGCCAGCGCGAAGTCCTTCTCGGTGATGCCCTTGGCGGCGTGGTTGGTCAGGCGCACCTCGACCCAGGCGTAGGAGGCGGTGATGTCCGGATGGTGCCAGGCGGCCTCGGCGAGATGGCCCACGGTGTTGATCACCATGAGCGTGCCCTTCCAGCCCGCGGTCTTGTAGGTGCGGCGGATCCAGCCCTCCTCCAGGCGCCAGGCCGGGAGTTCGCGCGCAAGGCGCTCCGTGACGGTGGCGTCGTCGATCACGTCGTCCCGCGTGCCGGCCATGGTTCCAAGCTCCCTCGAACAAGTATCGTGGCCAAATCTCTGCGCCGGGGCCCGGTTGCACGCAAGGGATCGCGCCGGCTCGGCGAGGGCTCGCGGCAGATTCGCAAGGGTTTGCCGGTTCGGGGGCGACCATCCGCCCGGCGGACTTGCCAATTCGTCCTGTGGACGCCCTGTGCCCGACCTCCTATGAAGACTGCCAACCAACGCCGGCCTTCGCGGGACAACCCGAGCGTTCGACTTCGAATCCAGGGAGAGTCCCTCATGCTGTCACGGCGCGGATTGCTCGCGACAGCGGCATTGTTGCCTCTGCCATGGAGCCTCGCCCGGCCTGCGCGGGCGGCGGGGCCGGCGTTCCGGGTGGGCAGCCTGCCCTTCGGCACGGTCTCCTGGGAGGCGGCGGTGATCAAGGCGCGCGGGCTCGACAGCGCCAACGGCTTCACCCTCGACGTGGTCAAGCTCGCCGGCAACGATGCCGCGCGGATCGCCTTCCTGGGCGGCCAGGTCGACACCATCGTGGGCGATCTGCTCTGGGCCGCCCGGCTCGGCAACGAGGGCCGCGCGATCCGGTTCTTCCCCTACTCGACCACCGAGGGCTCCCTGATGGTGCCGGGCGAGAGCCCGATCCGGACGCTGGCCGACCTCAAGGGCAAGCGCCTGGGCGTCGCCGGCGGCCCCCTCGACAAGAACTGGCTCCTGCTTAAGGCCCAGGCCCGCGACACCGCCGGCATCGACCTTGAGACCCAGGCCACCATCGCCTTCGGCGCGCCGCCGCTCCTGGCACTCAAGCTGGAGCAGGGCGAACTCGATGCCGGGCTGCTGTACTGGACCTACTGCGCGCGCCTAGAGCCCAAGGGCTTCCGCCGCCTGATCGGTTCGGACGACATCATGCGCGCGTTCGGCGCCACCGGATCGATGGCCCTGATCGGCTACCTCCTCGACGATGCCACCGTGAAGGACAAGGGCGAGGCGGTGGTCGGCTTCGCCCGCGCCTCCAAGGCCGCCAAGGACATCCTCGCCAACGACCCCGCCGCCTGGGACGTGGTTCGCCCGCTGATGGCGGCCGAGGACGAGGCGACCTTCCAGGCCCTGAAGCGCGACTTCCTCGCCGGAATCCCGCGCCGCCCCCTCGCCACGGAGCGCAGCGACGGCGAGAAGCTGTTCACCGTCATGGCCCGCCTCGGCGGCGAGCGCCTGGTCGGGGCCGGCACGACGCTCCCCGCCGGCCTCTACTTCGACGGTACCGGCAATGGTTGAGGCCGCCTCGCGCGCCGCGACCTCGACGCCCTGACCCCATGGGCTTTGCCACCCGCCTCGCCTCCGTGCTGGTCCTCCTCGCGGGGTGGCAGGTCGCGGCCTCCGCCGCCGGCTCGCGGCTGCTGCCCGCGCCGCTGGCAATCGTCGACTTCCTCGCGCGCGAATCCGCCACCGGCGACCTGTGGTGGAACGTCGGCATCACCCTGTCGCGAGTCGGGATCTCCTTCTTCCTGGCGATGACCCTCGGGGTGCTCCTCGGCATCGCCCTCGGCCGCTCGCGCCGGCTGAACCTCGTCCTCGACACCCCCCTGCTCATCCTCCTCAACACGCCAGCCCTGGTGATCACGGTGCTGGCCTACATCTGGGTCGGCCTCAACGAGGCGGCCGCCATCGTCGCCGTGGTGCTGAACAAGCTGCCGAACGTCGCCGTGATCCTGCGCGAGGGCGCCCGCGGACTCGATCCGCAACTCGAGGAGATGGCGCGCAGCTACCGCTTCGACCGGCGGACCTGGATCGCCCATGTGCTGATCCCGCAACTGCAACCCTTCGCGGTGGCGGCCGCGCGCTCGGGGCTGTCGCTCGCCTGGAAGATCGTGTTGGTGATCGAACTGCTCGGCCGACCCAACGGCGTCGGCTTCGCGATCAACTACTACTTCGTCCAGAGCCTGAACGTGGCGGCCATCGTCGGCTACAGCATCGTGTTCATGAGCGTGATGATCGCCATCGACATCCTCATCCTGCAACGGCTCGAAGCCTATGTCCGACGCTGGCGCTGAGAGTGGACTCGCGTCCGGCGGGACGGCCCTCCGGGTCGCGATCGTCCGGAAGGTCTATGGCGGGGCCGGCCCCGAGCCGGTCGAGGCCGTACGTGATCTCGCCTTCTCGATCATCGGCGGGAAGATCACCTGCCTGATCGGCCCGTCCGGGGCCGGCAAGACCACCACCCTGCGCATCCTCCTCGGCCTCGATCCCGATTATGAAGGCAGCGTCACCCCGCCGCCCGATCAGGCCAGCATCGCCATGGCGTTCCAGGAGCCGCGCCTGCTGCCCTGGCGCACCGTCGAGCAGAACGTGCGCCTCGCCCTGCCGCGGACCGAGCGGCGGCAGGACCTCGACGTCCTGTTCGAGTCCCTCGGGCTGGCACCCTGGCGCGGGCGCTATCCGGGCGCGCTATCCCTCGGCATGGCCCGGCGGGTCTCCCTCGCCCGGGCGCTGGCCCAGAAGCCGCGCATCCTGATCCTCGACGAGCCCTTCGTCTCCCTCGACGACAACGCGGCGGCGGCCCTGCGCGGCCTGGTGGTCGCGGCGGTGGGGACTTCGGGGATGGGCGTCCTGATGGTGACCCACAACGTCGCCGAGGCCCTGGAGATCGCCGACCGTTTGCTCCTGGTCTCGGCCCGCCCGGCGAGCCTCCTCGGGACCATCACCCTCGACCGGCCCCGCGGGCAGCGCGACCGCACCTGGGTGGAAGCGAACCGCGCCGACCTCGCCGCACGGTTTCCTGGTGTGATCGCCGTCTGATTCGATCCCGCGCCCGACCGACCGTGGGATTTCCCCATCTCTTCCGGAACCAGATGCGGCGAGACCGCGCATCGGATCACGCGCACACCCCGTCGATCGGCAGGAACGCGGATCTGCCAACGCGAACGCCCGACGCATGATTTTTTGCATTATATTGCATGCATTGCATTTTATATCATGCTAATCCGTCAATCCGGGGTACGATGAGACAGCGGCGCGCCACGGAGGACATGCCCGTTGCGGTCAAGCTAGCGCGACATGCGTCGACCGCATGAAGACCCGGCAAAGTCCTATAAAACACTTTATCTTACCGTTTTGAGATATTGCGCCGCACAATCCAATGGTGCGTAGCGTGAGCCCTCCTGAGCGAAGCTGGATCGCTCACGACGACTTGTGCGAAGCCTGGATGCACGGCGCGCAAGCGTGTTGACGCCGCCCGAATTTTTCTTAGAGTTCGTTCAAGCTTCGGTTTCGAGGGGCGCCGCAAAGGGATAGCGGCCCCTGACCGCACAGACCCCGCTCAAACCTTTTATGGTTTGGTGATCAGGGTTTGGCGTCCGCTACCGAGGCGAACCTATCCCTGTCGCAAACAGTCAGATCACGGCGTGATCCTGCAGCTTCTGCTGCATGATGACGGCTGGAAGATCTGTCGGAGGAATCCATGAGAGCGGTACATCTTCTCGCACTCGGCGCCGGCATGGTCGCTTCGACCACGGCGTTCGCCAACGAAGACGTCCTGAAGCGCACGGCCAACCCGGCCGAGCAGGTCCTTCAGACCGTCGACTACGCCAACACGCGCTATTCGAAGCTCGACCAGATCAACGCCAGCAACGTCAAGCAGCTCCAGGTGGCCTGGACCTTCTCGACCGGCGTGCTGCGCGGCCACGAGGGCTCCCCGCTCGTCGTCGGCAACATGATGTACGTGCACACCCCCTTCCCGAACATCGTCTACGCCCTCGACCTCGACAAGGACGGCGTGATCGCCTGGAAGTACGAGCCCAAGCAGGACCCGTCGGTCATCCCGGTGATGTGCTGTGACACGGTCAACCGTGGTCTCGCCTACGCCGATGGCGCCATCATCCTGCACCAGGCCGACACCACGGTCGTCTCGCTCGACGCCAAGACCGGCAAGGTGAACTGGTCCGTCGTCAACGGCGACCCCAAGAAGGGTGAGACCAACACCGCCACCGTTCTCCCGGTGAAGGACAAGATCATCGTCGGCATCTCCGGCGGCGAGTTCGGCGTGAACTGCCACGTCACCGCCTACGACGCCAAGACGGGCAAGAAGGTGTGGCGCGGCCACTCCCAGGGCCCCGACGCCGACATGATCATGGACCCCGAGAAGACCACCTCGCTCGGCAAGCCGGTCGGCAAGGACTCCTCGCTGAAGACCTGGGAAGGCGATCAGTGGAAGACCGGCGGCGGCTGCACCTGGGGCTGGTTCTCCTACGATCCCAAGCTCGACCTGATGTACTACGGCTCGGGCAACCCCTCGACCTGGAACCCCAAGCAGCGTCCGGGCGACAACAAGTGGTCCATGACCATCTGGGCGCGTAACCCCGACACGGGTGCCGCCAAGTGGGTCTACCAGATGACCCCTCACGACGAGTGGGACTACGACGGCATCAACGAGATGATCCTCACGGATCAGAAGGTTGACGGCAAGGAGCGTCCGCTCCTGACCCACTTCGACCGTAACGGCTTCGGCTACACTCTCGATCGCGCCACCGGCGAGCTCCTGGTCGCCGAGAAGTACGATCCGGTCGTGAACTGGGCCTCCAAGGTCGACATGGACAAGGGCTCCAAGAACTACGGCCGCCCGCTCGTCCAGGCCAAGTACTCCACCGAGCAGAACGGTGAGGACACCAACTCCAAGGGCATCTGCCCCGCGGCGCTGGGTTCGAAGGATCAGCAGCCTGCTGCTTACTCCCCGAAGACCAACCTGTTCTACGTGCCCACCAACCACGTCTGCATGGACTACGAGCCGTTCCGGGTCTCCTACACCCCCGGCCAGCCCTACGTCGGTGCGACCCTGGCCATGTACCCGGCCCCCAACAGCCACGGCGGCATGGGTAACTTCATCGCCTGGGACGGCGTGAACGGTAAGATCAAGTGGTCGAACGCCGAGCAGTTCTCGGTGTGGTCGGGCGCCCTCGCCACCGCCGGTGACGTGGTGTTCTACGGCACCCTGGAAGGCTACCTGAAGGCTGTCGACTCCAAGACGGGCAAGGAACTCTACAAGTTCAAGACCCCGTCGGGCATCATCGGCAACGTGATGACCTACAGCCATAAGGGCAAGCAGTACGTCGGCATCCTGTCGGGTGTCGGTGGCTGGGCTGGCATCGGCCTCGCGGCCGGCCTGACCGACCCGAACGCCGGTCTCGGCGCGGTGGGTGGCTACGCTGCCCTCTCGAACTACACCAACCTCGGTGGTCAGCTGACCGTCTTCTCGCTGCCGAACTAATCGGTCGCACGTTACGGTAAGGCCTTGGGTGCCGGCGCGGGTTTCCGCGCGGGCACCTTTATGATTAGAGTTGGAAGAACAAGATGTGAAACACGCGGCCGGTGGCCGACGTGGTGTTCCTGGGAGAAACGTCGTTGCATATCATTAGCAAAGCCGCCATCCGTCCTCTCGTGGCGGCCCTCGCCCTTGCGTCCATCTCGACCCTCGCCGTCCAGGCCCAGGATGCGAAGAAGGCTGATCCGGCACTCGCCAATCAGCTGGACCCGAATGCTCCGGAGAAGGACGCCAAGCTGATCGACAAGTTCGCGGCCGTGAAGGTCGAGGACGGAAAGTATCAGGACGCCGAGGGCCACCCGACCTTCCACATCACCAACGATGGCAAGAAGTTCGACTGGTACGCCTACTCGGGCTACCGCCGCTATCACGCCGAGTGCCACGTCTGCCACGGCCCCGATGCCATGGGTTCGACCTACGCGCCGGCCCTGAAGGACTCCCTCAAGACGATCGGCTACGAGGAGTTCATCGGCATTCTCGCCGGCGGCAAGCGCGACACGCAGGCAGGCCAGGAGAAGGTCATGCCGGCCTTCGGCGACAATAAGAATGTCATGTGCTACGCGGACGACCTGTACGTGTACCTGAAGGCTCGTGCGTCCGGCGCCATGCCGCGCATCCGGCCGAGTGACAAGGAAGAGAAGCCCGAGGCTGCCAAGACGGCCGAGAAGGAGTGCCTGGGCGGCTGATGACGCATCCAGGCTCACGGACGAGCCTCGCGCTCGCGCTCCTGCTGCTCGCGGCAGGGGCGCGACCGGCGCTGGCCCAATCGCTGCCGGACCTCGTCACGACGGACACCCTGCGTGTCTGCGGCGATCCCGGCAACATGCCGTTCTCCGAACGCAAGGAGGATGGCTTCGAGAACAGGATCGCGGCGATCATCGCCGACGAGCTCAAGGTCAAGATTCGCTATTATTGGCTGACGCAGGGGCCCGGCTTCGTCCGCAACACCCTCGGCACCGGCCTGTGTGACATCATCATCGGATCGGCCGCTGGCGGCGAGCTCGTCCAGCACTCGAACCCCTATTACCGCTCCGCCTACACGCTGGTCACCCGTACGGGCGAGTTCGACGGCGTCACGCGTCTCGACGATCCCAAGCTCAAGGGCAAGTCGATCGGCGTCATCGGCGGCACGCCACCGGTCAACCGGATGGGCGAGGTGGGCCTCGTCAGTACGATGAAGGCCTACGCGCCCTACCAGCTCGATCCGGCCCGCAAGCATCAGACCGTCTCGGCCGAGGTCATCGCGGATCTGGCCGAGAAACGCATCGACGCGGCGATCCTCTGGGGTCCGGCCGCCGGCTGGCTCGCCAAGCAGAGCGGCGTGCCGATGACGGTCACACCGCTGCTGCAGGAGCCCGATCGCCCGCCGCTCACCTTCCGGATCGCCCTCGGGGTCCGGCTGGAGGAGAATGACTGGAAGCGCACCCTCAACACGATCCTGCGCAAGCGCCGCGCCGACATCGAGCGGGTGCTGCGCGACTACGATGTGCCGCTGCTGGAGGAAGAGGGCAACAAGCTCCTCGACGCTCCGGCCCCCTGAAACGGAAGGCGGCGGATCGGTTCCGCCGCCATCGTGTGTCCGAGCCGCGAGCCTGCGCAGCGTCCCCCCGGCTCGCTGAGGCCTCCTCTGCGACGTCGGCGCGGGCCGGCAGCGGCGCGCACGAGGGCCGCACGTCTCGCGTCGACCTCCCGGATCCATGGTCTGCACGACGGCCCGTACTGATTCGGCAACCTGCACCGCCTTCCTCCCGGGGATCGACGGCTACGTTGGCGCAAGAGACGCAGAGCGGGTCGCGACCTGAGCGGGATCGAGATCCGATCCTGATCAGACCCGCTCGATGCCAGCCGCGTCGAGCTTGGCCAAGGCCTCGGTGACCGTCTCCGGGCCGATGCGCAGGTCCGGAGCGATCTCGGCCAAGGGCACCAGCACGAAGGCGCGCTCGCGCACGAAGCGGTGCGGAAGCACGAGGCGCGCATCCGAGATCGCCGCGCCCTCGTAGGACAAGACGTCGATGTCGATCACCCGCGGCCCCCAGCGGCGCTCGCGCACCCGGCCCATGGCGGCCTCGATGGCGAGGCCCGCCTCCAGGAGGTCATGGGGGGTCAGGCTGGTCTCGATCCCGACGGCGGCGTTGAGGAACCAGTCCTGGTCGGTGTCGCCCCAGGGCGGGGTCCGGTAGTCGGACGAGCGCGCGGTGATGTGGATGCCCGGCGTGGCGGCCAACCGCGCCACCGCGTCCGCGAGGGTCGCGGCCTTGTCGCCGATGTTGCTGCCGAGGCCGAGATAGGCTGCATGAAGCCCCGATGCCGCGTTCATCGGGCCGTCTCGCGGGCGCGCACGATCTCGATGGCGACGCCGTCGATCACCGCCGGCACCGGCGCGCTCGGCTTGTCCACCCGCACCCGGATCTCGGTGATGAGTGGGTGCCGCGCGAGAATCTCGCCCGCGATGGCCTCGGCCAGGGCTTCGATCAGGGCGAAGCGCCGCTGCGTGGCGATCCGGGTCACGATCTCGGTGAGATCGGCATAGCTCACGGTGCGGGCGACGTCGTCGGAGCGCCCGGCCGCCGCGAGGTCGAGCCGGACGTCGAGGGAGACGTAGAAGCGCTGGCCCAGCCGGGCCTCCTCCGGCAGGAGGCCGTGGAAGGCGAAGACGGCGATGCGGTCGACGAGGATGCGGTCGCTCATACAGCGTGTCCCATCACGGCGTCGACCACCCGGAGCGCGTCCACGTGCGGACGAACATCGTGGACCCGCACGATCTGCGCCCCGAGCGTGGCGGCGAGCACATGACTGCCGATGGAGCCGAACAGGCGGTCCACAGGCTTGGTCTCGGCGTCGTGCAGGCGCCCGAGGAGCGATTTTCGCGAGACGCCGACGAGGACGGGAAAACCCAGGGCGACGATCTCGGGCAGGCGCCGCAGGGCTTCGAGGTGCTGGGCCCAGCTCTTGCCGAAGCCGATCCCGGGGTCGAGCACGATGTCGCCATCGCGCAGACCGGCGGCCCGCGCGATGGCGAGCGAGCGCTCGAAGAAGCGCAGCATGTCGGCGACGATGTCGATGGCCGGATCGATGGTCTCGCGGTTGTGCATGATCATCACCGGCGCGCCATGGTCGGCCGCCACCCGGGCGATATCGGGCTCGCGCTGGAGGCCCCAGACGTCGTTCACGATGCGGGCGCCGGCCTCCAGCGCCGCCTGCGCGGTCGAGGCCTTGTAGGTGTCCACCGAGATCGGGACGGGCAGGCGCGGGGCGAGGTCGCGGATCACCGGCAGGATGCGGGCCTGCTCCTCCTCCGCCGAGACCGGCACGTGGCCGGGGCGGGTGGATTCGCCGCCGATATCCACCAGGGCCGCGCCCTCCGCCACGAGGGTCTCGGCCTGCGCGCGGGCAGGATCGAGATCGGCGAAGCGGCCGCCATCCGAGAAGGAATCGGGCGTGACGTTGAGGATGCCCATCACGAGCACGCGCCGTCCGAGATCGGGCAGGAGCGACGTCAGCGGGGACGGCAGGTCTGGGGGCACGGGATTGCTCGGGTTCGAAGGCGGGCGCGTCCGGGGCGCGTCCTCGGCCGGGATGCCGCTGTCTTTGAACGCAATGCCGGGTCTGAGCAACGCCCATGCCGGCGTCGGGGCCGAACGCGGTCCGGTCCTGCGGCGCCGCCTCGAGGCGGCGGCGTCGCGGCAAGGTCGAGGGCCCCGGTCAGGTCCCGCCGCGGTAGCAGCGGATCTCGGCCTCGGCCTGGGCGCGGCGAAGTTCAGCCACCTGGTCGTCGAAGACCTTGGTCGACTTGAACGCCGTGGTGCGCTGGCCGATGCCCTGGCGCAGGGAAAGCACGGTGCTGGCCTGGACGTACTTGTCGTAGGGCAGCAGCGAGGCGAGGGCATCCAGGGAGCAGGAGCAGCGCGACAGGGATTCGCGCGACTGGCCGTTCGCCGCCATGCAGCCGAAGATGTAATCGGCCCGGGCCTCGGTCGGGTAGTCGTTCTCGGGCTCGGCCGCCGCCGCCGTGCCGACCAGGAGAGCCGCGGCGCAGGCGCCGGCGGCGAGGCTCGGAAGCCGCTTAACCAGCGTTTGGATCATAGCTCAGATTCTCCTGGAGGAGTTCGCCACCCTCGGCGTTCTTGGAGCTCGCCTCGATCGAAACGAGCTCGCCGGGCACGGCCTCGGAGGTGACGAAGGTGTATTTCAGGTTCTCGAAGCCGCGCATGCGCTCCTTCATCTTGTCGTCGATGAAGGGCTGCGTCTCGATGCGCCAGGCGTCGACCTTCCGACCCTTGTAGTCGATCTGCGTCGGCGTCACGGTGGCGTTGTCGCGCAGGCCCTTACGGATGGCGTTCTTGATGTAGCGCGGGTTGGCCATCAGCACGCGGGCGAGGTCCATGAGGTGATGCTCCAGGAAGAGCGTCATCACGGGGTTGCCGGGCATGTCCTCGAACGGGCCGGCCGGGAAGCGGTTGGCGCCGGAGAACATCTCCACGCGGATATTGCGGTTGTCCGCGGCGTTGCCGGGTTCCACACCGAGCTTGATCGTGTCGTTCAGCGGCGGCCCGAACGGCCCCTTCGAGATGCCGCTGCGGCGCAGGTAGTCGTAGGTGAGCTTCGACCCGGGCGGAACGTTCTTCATCTGCGGCTGCTCGAAGAGCAGGTCCGAGGCGTTCGGAGGTGTCGCGGTGTTGGCCTGGGTGACGGCGGGGGTCTCGGGCGCCGGAGGCACGGCGGGCGCGGTCTGGGCGAGCGCGGGCGCGCCCGCGAGCATCACGAACGCGGCAAGGGTGACGGGCTTCAAAGCGGCGCTTCCTCATTCAGCGGCGTACGCACATTGGGCTGCACGTTACTGCCGATGGTCCGGTAGACGTAGTCCGGCGGCGTCTCGGCCGCCTCCTCGGTGGCGAGATCGCGCACCTTGGCGTGGAGCGGCGACAGGGAGCAGGCCGGGTCAGTGGCCGCCGCATCCCCGGCGAGCGCCAGGGCCTGACAGCGGCAGCCGCCCCAATCCTTCTCCCGCCGGTCGCAGGAGCGGCAGGGCTCCTTCATCCAGTCCGTGCCGCGATAGGCCGTGAAGGCCGGGGAATTCGCCCAGATGTCGCCGAGCGAATGGTCGGAGACGTACCAGAATTCGAGGTTCGGGATCGTCTCGGCGGCGTGGCAGGGCAGCACCTTGCCCTGCGGCGTCACGTTCATGAGCTTGCGGCCCCAGCCGCCGGCACAGGCCTTCGGGTACTTCGCATAGTAATCGGGCACCACGAGATCGATGACGAGCTGCCCCTTCAGGCGCTCGCGGGCGGCCTCGACGATGCGGATCGAGCGGTCGACCTCGGCCTTGTTCGGCATCAGGGCGGCGCGGTTCACGTAGGCCCAGCCGTAATACTGGGTGTGGGCGACCTCCAGGCGCTTGGCGCCGAGCTTCACGGCCAGGTCGATGAAGCCCTCGACCTCGTGGATGTTGCCCCGGTGGATCACCGAGTTCAGCGTCAGCGGCAGTCCGAGCTGTGTCACGCGCTCGGCGAAGGCGAATTTCTGCGGCTGGGCGTTCTTGAGGCCGCCGATCTTCTCGGCATTGGCCGCGTCGACGCCCTGCACCGAGAGCTGAACGTGGTCGAGGCCGGCATCGTAGAGCGCGTCGAGCTTCTGCAGGGCGCCGCCGACGCCGGAGGTGATGAGGTTGGAATACAGACCCAGTTTCGCGCAGGTCGCGGTGATCTCGACGATGTCGTTGCGCGCCGTCGGCTCGCCGCCCGAGAGGTGGACGTGCAGCACGCCCAAGGCCGCCGCCTCCGTCAGCACCCGCTGCCACGTCGCCGTGTCGAGCTCGCCCGAGCGCCGGTCGAGTTCGAGCGGGTTCGAGCAGTAGGGACAGCGCAGGGGGCAGCGATGGGTCAGCTCCGCGAGGAGCCCGACCGGAGCCGGCAGGGTGGGGGCGTTCGGCGTGATCGCGTTCATCGCTCCAGGACCCGTTTCGTGGCCAGATCGTTCAGCATCACGAGGATGTCGGCCTCGATCACGGACGCGTCGGCCGTGAACTTCTCGGCCAGCACCCCGGCGATGTCGCGCACGCTGCGCTGCCCGTCGACCAGTTCGAGCACCGCCACCGCGTTGGCGTCGAGGTCGAAGGTGCGCTCGGGCGCCAGGAGGACGTGCTGGTCGCGCACGGCGTCGTGGCGCAGGCGCACGCCGCGGGGCAGGCGCGGCACGTCGTGCGCCGTCAGGGTGCCGGTGCCGGCCGCCAGCGGTCCGGAAGCCTGGGCCACCGCCGGCTCGGGCACCAGGCCGGTGCCGGGCGTCCAGGCATCGGGCGGGATCAGGCCGGGGGCGACGTAGGCGAAGTAGAGCGCGTCGAGCTGCGTCCAGAGCACATTGCACTTGAACGTCAGCGCATCCATCGCCTGGCGCTGCAGCGCCGGCGTGGTGGCGTGCTCCTTGACGTAGGCGATGGCGAAGTCCGCGTCGCGCGGGGCCTGGGTCAGGCGCTTGTCGAAATACGCCAGCGTGTCCTTGGTGATGAAGTCGTAGTTCTTCAGCATCCCGGCGACGCGCTCCGAGATGATGGTCGGCGAGAACATCTCGGTGAGCGAGGAGGCGATCGCCTCCAGGAGCGAGCGCTCCTTCACGAAATGCACGTAGGCATCCACCGAGAACCGGGTCGCCGACAGGATGCCCTGCGTCGATTCCACGTAGGCGCGGGCAAAGCCCACGCCCTCGGCGAGCTTGAGCCAGCGCTCGATGCCGCCGTCGCCGGGCGCGTCGCCGTCATGGTCGACGATGCGCTGGCGCCAGACCCGGCGCAGCGCGGCGTCGGTCATCCGGGCGAGCACGGCGGCGTCCTTCACCGGGATCATCGCCTGGTAGTAGTAGCGGTTCAGCGCCCAGGCCCGGACCTGATCCTTGCTGAGCTTGCCGTCGTGCAGCAGGCGGTGGAACGGGTGCAGGTTGTGGTAGCGGCGCGCGCCGATGTCGCGCAGGGCCGCCTCGAGTTCCTCGGGCGAGAGCAGGCGCTGAGCCTCGTCGGTCTTCGGGGTCGGGAAGGGCGCGGTCATGGCGTGGCTCGCGGATCAGCGGGGAGCGGTTTTCGGAACTTTTCTTATCAATCGCGCCGCGCCCCGTGAAGGCCGCCGGCGTGAACAGGCAATTCAATCGGACACAATGTATGTCGTCGGCACTAAACTGCCAGATGGCCGCATCACGAAAGGGACAGCGTCAATCCGTCATGGGCCACGGTCCAGCCCGCGGCCTCGACCTGAAGGCGCTCGTCGGAGCCCTCGATCAGCACCGGGTTGGTGTTGTTGATGTGGACGAAGACGCGCCGGCCGATAGCGACATCCGCGAGGGCCGCGATGGAGCCGCCGTCCCCGGTCATCGGCACGTGCCCCATGCGCCAGCCGGTCTTGGTGCCGACGCCGGCCCGAATCATGTCGTCGTCGAGAAGCACCGTCCCGTCGAACAGCAGGGCGTCGACCCCGCCGATTCGGGCCTTCAGGTCCTCGGTCACGCGGGCGCAGCCGGGGATGTAGGCGAGGCGCCGCCCGCCGGCCTCGATCATCGCGCCCACCGTGGTCTCGGTCTCGGCGCCGATCTCCAGGGTCTCGTCCTCGAGCCACAGGGGCACCTTGCCGGGCACCGCGAACAGCGTGACGCTGAGGCCCGGCACCGGCTCGAAGGCACGGTCGAGGGCGATCGGCTCGCGGGCCACCACGCCGGCGGCCATCACGTCGAAGACCCGGTTGGCGTTGACCGACTCGAGGATGCCGGCGGTGCCGTAGAGGGTGAAGGGCTGGCCCTCGCGCAGCGTCAGCAGGCCGGCGACATGGTCGACGTCGCCGTTGGTCAGCAGCACGGCCTGGATCGGCGAGTGCCGCAGCCCGCTGCGCGGATGCATCGCCGCATTGTCGAACAGCTGCTGGCGGATATCGGGGGAGGCGTTCACCAGGAGCCAGCTTTCTCCATCGGGGGAGACGGCGATGCTCGACTGGGTCCGCGGCCTGACGCGGGTCTCGTCCGCGCGGGCGAGGGAGCAGATCGGGCAGCGGCAATTCCACTGGGGAAGGCCGCCGCCCGCGGCCGAGCCGAGGATCAGGACATGCATGGTGGAACCGACGCTGCCTTGGGACCCTCGGGTTCGACGAAACTTAGTTGAAGGTGTCGATCTCAGCCGACTCGTAGCTGGTGACTTCCATGCCGACGCAGATCTCGGAAACGATGGGGGCGGCCCAGGTCATGGTGTTTCTCCTGAAAGTTTCTTCTGAACGTCAGCAGCATCCCGATCGCCTCTAAGAAGATCGTAAGACACTGACGGCGCAGTGGTTTCTGTCGCCGCGCTGGTATCGACAATTTGGCTCGGCAGTTCAAGCGCTAAATTGCCGGTTCCTCCCATCCACCCCCGCGAATCCGCGGCCGGCGTTAACGCGGCGTGCCGGATCAGTGCCGGAAATCCTGCCCCTTGAGGTCCAGCATGAAGCCCCGGCCCCGCACCGTGACGATGACCGGGCCGCCGAGGCGGACGAAGTCCGACAGCTTGGTCCGCAGGTAACCCACGTAGACATCGACGACATTCAGCGAGAGGCCGCCCTGGCCGGCCCAGAGCTTGTCGAAGATGTCGCCCCGCGAGACCGGGTGGTTGGCGTTGTCCATCAGCAGGGCGAGGAGCTCGGCCTCGCGCGGGGTGAGGCGCGCCGTCGCATCCGCGAAGCCGACTTGCCGGATGGTCAGGTCAAGCATGAGCTTGCCGGCCGTGACGATCGAGCGCGGCGCCTCCGAGGCCTTGCGGCGCAGGAGGTGGGTCTGGAGGCGGGCGAGCAGCTCGTCGAAGACGAAGGGCTTCACGATGTAGTCATCGGCGCCGAGCGCCAGCCCCTCGGCGCGGTCGCGCACCTCGTCCCGGGCCGAGAGGAAGAGAATCGGCCCCGGATAGCCGCCCTCGCGCAGGGAGCGGCAGACGTCGTGGCCGGAGCCGTCCGGCAGGGTGATGTCGAGCACCACCGCCTCGGGCGCCTCGGCGCGGGCGGCCGCGAGGGCGTCGTCGACCCGGCCGGCGACGCCGACGGAGAAGCCCTCCGCCTCGAGCCCGCGGGCGAGCATGGCGCGGATGTCGCTGTCATCCTCGACGATCAGTACGCGCGTCATGCCACGGTCTCCTGGGTGCCCGTCGGGTGAGGCGAGGGGGGAAGGTCGGCGTCGCCGGCCGGGTCGACGACGCCCTC
>NZ_JBYSXL010000024.1:0-59337 GCF_058782155.1 Methylobacterium sp. FW306-05-D | reverse complement strand
CACCCGCCCCGCCCCTCCGTGGCCGTCGACGTCTCTCCCCCGTTCCTGCAGTTCGAGCATCGTCCCGTCATGGCCAAGCGTACCAAGTCGAAACCGCAGGAGCGCGGCTCCGTCCTGTTCGACGTCGTCTACGACGACGAGTCCCGCGCCTCGAACCGGCGCGTGCCGATGGAGATCCTCGGCGGGCTCGACGGCGACGAGCCGGCCCGCCAGCTCATCGAGGACCAGGACCGGGCCATCTCGGAGAAGTCCGGCCGTCCCCTGCGGGCGATCCGCAGCCTGACCCGCTCGCCCGCCCGCGTCTCCACGGCCGCCGACGAATAGGCGCCGCACGCGGCCTCCCCTACCCCGCCGCCCCGTCCGCGGACCGGGGCGGCGGCCTTCGCCGCGCGGACGTCCGCGCGCTCAGGCTTTCTTGAGGAACTCGGTCCTCAGGACGAGACCCTTCACCTTCTCGGCGTTGCACTCGATCTCGGACGGATCGTCCGTCAGGCGGATGTTCTTGACGAGCGTTCCGCGCTTGAGGGTGATCGAGGTGCCCTTCACCTTCAGATCCTTGATCAGCGTCACCGAATCGCCGTCGGCGAGCACGGTGCCGTTCGCATCCCGTACGGGGTCCATGGCCGGGCCTCAGTGCTCGGCCGGCACGTAGGGGCGGCCCGCATCGACCAGCGCCCGGTCGACCGCCTCGATGGCGAGCAGGATGCGGGTCAGGTCTTCGGCCGCCGAGGGCGCCGCCACCTCGCTGGCGCCGATGCGCCGTGCGAGGGCGCCGCGCTGGCGGGCCAGGCTGGCCCGGGCCAGGTTCATGGTTTCGATCTCGTCCGACGTCATCGTGTCCTCGCCCCTGCGGCCGCCCCGGAGGGCGTGGGTGAGCGATGCGGTCTTTGCCCCGCCGATGCAACAGCGCCGTGCGGCCCGGCTCCGTCGACGGGGCACGGACCGCACGGCGCGGGGGCGGGCACCGGGCGCCCGCCTCGGGGCGCCCGGCCTGATCGGGTTAAGCGCGGCTCACTTGGTCTTCACCGCGCCGTCCGGTCCGATCTTGATCTCCTGCTCGCGGTCCGTGAGGGCGACCTTGATCTCGTACTCGACGGCCTTGCCCTCGCGCTCGACCTCGGCCTCGTAGGCCTTGCCGCCCGGGGCGTTCTGCTCGGCCAGGGCGATCGCGTCCTTCAGCGAGACCTTCGCGTTCTGGAAGTCCGCCGGCTTCAGGCGGGTGAAGTAGCGCTCGATCGGCTGGTTCTCGGTCTTGTAGAGTTCGCCCGTGTCGGCGTTGATGCCGTATTCCACCAGCTTGCCGCTCGGGTAGACGACCTTGATCGCGTAATGGGCGGGGTTCTTGCTGTCGGCCTTCTCGAAATCGGCGTCGATGGCGCGGCCGCCCTTCTCGTCGCCCTTGGCCTCGGCGCTGGCGATCGCCTGGGCGAGGCTGGTCTTGGCCGACTTGGCGACCTGCCACTCCTTGAGGTTGTCGTTCTTCTGGGTCGCTTCGGTGGCGGTGGCGGCGCGGCCGGTGTTCTCGGGGTTCTTGGTGAGGTCCGGGTTCTGGGCCAGGGCGGCGCCGGCCGTCAGGGCGAAGATGCTGGCGGCGGCGAGGCGGAGGGGCAGGCGAAGGGACATGGCGGGTCTCCCGTTTTCGGGTTGGTGTTGCCAGTCCTGAACGGCCAGAGCGCGGTTTCGTTGCGCTGCGGGAACGCCCGGCGATCGCTATTTCGCACCGGACACGAAGGCGTTCGGCGCTCAGAACAGGGCGCCCTGCGCATCCTCGTCGCTGGAGCGTGGCTGCGCGGCGGGCGGCGCCTCCGGCTCGGGCGCTGCCGCCTGCGGGTGCGTCAGGGGCTCGATCAGATCCGGCGCGTCGATGCGGGCGTTGTTCACGCGGGCGCTGACGGGGTCGAGGGTGAGCCATTCGTCCGGGCAGGGGCGGCACAGCGTCACCGCCGCGTCCGGCTCGGTGGCGCGGGTGTCGAGCCAGGCCTCGATCAAATCCGGCGCCAGGATCACGGGCATCCGGTCGTGCACCGCCGCCATCGTGCCGTTGGCGTCCGTGGTGACGATGGCCGCCGTGTCCACCTCCGAGCCGTCCGCCCCGAGCCAGTTCTCCCACAGGCCCGCGAGGGCCATCGGCGCCCGGTCGGCGCGGCGGATCATGAAGGGCGTCCTGGTCGCGGTCCGGCCCGTCCCCTCCCGGCGCCACTCGTAGAAGCCGTCCGCCAGGAAGACGCAGCGCCGGTGGCGCAGGGCGCCGCGGAAGGTCGGCTTCTCCCGCAGGGTCTCGGAGCGGGCGTTGATGACGAGGGGGAACGCCTTCGGGTCCTTGACCCAGCTCGGCCACAGGCCCCAGCGCACCAGCCGGAACTGGCGCCGGCCGGCCTCGGACAGCACCACCGGCACCGGCTGCGTCGGCGCCACGTTGTACCGGGGCGGGAAGTTCGGCAGCTCGGGATAGCCGTAGAAGGCGCGGAAGATCTCCGGGGCCTGGGCGATGAAGAAGCGTCCACACATGCGCGGACGATCGGCAAATCCGGCGCGATGGGCAAGGCCCGGCAGGCGGTGTGCGCGCGTCCGGGCCTCGGAGCCGCGCCGTCAGGCGGCGCGGATGGTGGTGAGGAAGCGGTTGACCTGGTTCCGGAGATGCTCGGATTGACGCGACAGTTCCGAGGCCGAGGACAGGACCTGGGTCGCGGCCGCGCCGGTCTCCTCGGCGGCCGTCGCCACGCCGGTGATGTTCGACGTGACCTCTCCCGTACCGGCGGCCGCCTGGGAGACGTTGCGGACGATCTCCTGGGTCGCCGCGCCCTGTTGCTCGACGGCCGCCGCGATCGACGCCGCCACGCTGCTGATCTCGCTGATCCGACTGCGAATGCCGCCGATCGCCTTGACGCTGCTCTCGGTGGCGCCCTGGATCCGCGCGATCTGCGTCCCGATCTCGCTGGTGGCACGGGCGGTCTGGCCGGCGAGTTCCTTGACCTCGGTGGCCACCACCGCGAAGCCTCGACCGGCTTCGCCGGCGCGCGCCGCCTCGATGGTGGCGTTGAGCGCGAGCAGGTTGGTCTGGCTGGCGATGTTGGAGATGAGATCGACCACGTTGCCGATCAGCACGGTGGCGCTGCTCAGTTCCTGGACCAGGGCCGCCGTCTCCTCCGCCTCGTGCACGGCATTCTCGGCCAGGGACGCCGAGCCCTGGACCTGCCGTCCGATTTCCGCGACGGACGAACCGAGTTCCTCCGCGGCGGCCGAGACCGTGTTGACGTTGGTCGCCGCTTCCTCGGCCGCCGAGGCGACCGTCAGGGATTGCGCCGCTGTCGTGCTCGCGGTCGTGGTCATGGCCCGTGCGGTGGCCTCGAGTTCCGTCGCGGCGGACCCGACGGTGCCGATGATGCTGCCCACGGCCGCCTCGAAATCGTCCGCCATCTGGCGCATCCCCTGACGGCGCTGGGCTTCGGCCCCTGCCCGCGCGGCGACCGTTTCCTCCTCGAGGCGCTTCATCTGGAGAAGCCGGTCCTGAAAGATCGCGACGGCATCGGCGATCGTGCCGATCTCGGTCTTGGCGCCGCGATGCGGGATCTCGACGGACAAGTCGCCGCTCGCCAGGGCGGTCATGGGACGCACCACCGAGGCGATCCCGTTGCCGACGATGCGGGTGATCATCATGCCGAGTCCGATCGCCAGCATGGCTCCGACGGTCACCGCCGTGAGGGTGATCAGTTTCGTCGAGGCGTAGGAGGCATCCGAGTCGGTCTGTGACTGCAGGGCGCCTCCGACGTTGAGCGCGACGAGCTGGTCGACCAGATTGATGAAGGCGAGGCGAAGCTTCTGGCCCTTGTCCTCCATCAGCGCACGTGCTTGCGGTTCCCTGTGTTGCCTGGAGAGGATCAAGACCTGATCCGTAACGTCGAGGTATGCCTTCCAAGACTGGCGGACCTGCGCGTACAGCGTTTTCTCGTGCTCACTGGAGGCCAGCGGTTCGTAGGCGGCGATCAGTTCGTCTGCTTTCGATTTGATCGTATCGATCACCTTATCCTGTTTTTCGCTTTCCGCATCGTCGATCATCAGAATATGTCGATAGACGTTCGTCGCATGGCGCGACCCGTAGATTGCGACCGCCTGAATCGTTCGTACACTGGGCAACCAGTTTGTGTTGACCTCGATCAGGCGGTCGTTGACGGAGGCGATACCCCGAAGACCGACACCGCCCAGGACGAGGATCACCAACAGGAGGGCCGTGAAGGCGGCAACGAGGGCGCTGCGGATTGACAAAGAGCGAAGAGACATAGGCACGTTCCTGCGCGACGGACCATTCCGTGCCCCGCTATGTTTGACAAGGCGGGCTTAATTATCAATTTAGATGAAATCCGTCATCTATGGTTCGGTGTCGTTATTGAAAAACTAAAGTTTAAAAGTTTTTTATAAGATGTTAGATCAAAATAATGGTCGTCCTGCCGGAGCGGATGTAATCCTTCGAAGGACGTATTTATTCGCCGTGTATAAAACGGGTCTCCCTGACGGAAGTCAGGAAATAGAGCTTGAGCTGATGAAAATCGGCCGGCGCCAAGCCCGGTTTCGCCGGGTCGGTTCCCGGAATGTGCCGAAGATTGGCCCTTGCTTACTCCTACCAAACCCGGCCGATCACTTCGGCTCGGCGGATCGGGGCTCCGCTCGGGCACGGCGGCGGCTTGCCGATCCGGGGCCCGCTCGGATCGAGCGGAGCGCGGATCAGAGCCAGCGTTTCCAGCGGAAGAACACGTACGGAAGCACGGCCGCCACGACCATCATGACCACCGCCATCGGGTATCCGAACCCCCAGTCGAGTTCCGGCATCGCCTTGAAGTTCATGCCGTAGATCGACGCGATCAGGGTCGGCGGCATGAAGACCACCGCCATGACCGAGAACAGCTTGATGATGTTGTTCTGCTCGAGGTTCACGAGGCCGAGCGTCGCGTCGAGGAGGAACTGGATCTTCGAGGACAGGAAGGTGGCGTGCTCCTCAAGCGACTGCAGGTCGCGCAGGGTCGAGCGCACGTCCTCGCGCAGCTCGCGGGGCGCCTTGGCGGTGCGGTAGGTCGCCGAGAGCGAGAGCAGGATGCGCTCCATGGAGACGAGGCTCTCGCGCTGCTTCGAGATGAGGTCGCCGTGGCGCCCGAGCGCGCGCAGCGTGTCCTGCAGGGCGGTGTTGCGGGCGCTCGGGTCCTCCTTCTCCTCGAAGATCTTGCCCGAGAGCCGGTCGATGCGCTCGCCCTGGAGCTGGAGCACGTCCGCCGCCCGGTCGATCACTGTCTCGATCAGGCCGGCCAGGATGGTCTCGCCCGAGGGCACGGCGGAGGGGCCGTTGCCCGTGGAGCGGCCGGCCCGCTGGGTGTACATCCGGAAGGCCTGCGGCTCCTCGTAGCGCACCGTGACGAGCCGGTTGCCGCGCAGGATGAAGGTGATGCCGGCCAGCCCCGGCTCCTCGGATTCGCTGACCTTGCTCAGCACCCGGCCGGTCATGTAGCGGGCCCCGTCCTCGACGTAGAGGAGCTCGGAGGGCTCGATGTCCTTCATCTCCTCGCGGGTCGGCACCGAGATGCCCATGAAGACCTCGACCTTGAGGTCCTCCTCCCGGCTCGGCCGCACCATGTCGAGCCAGACGGTGTCGTCGGGGATCGGCTCCTGCAATTCGAGGGAACGGCGCTCGAGCAGGGTCTGCCCGGCGCCGGCGACCGGCTGGTGGATGAAGATCACGCGGGATGTCTCAGGCGAAGGCCCCGGGAGGCGGTGTGCTCGCATCCGGCACGAAGAAGTCCGGCGCAAGAGGGATGCCGGGTGTGACGCGGTATTTTGAAAAGTCCGTGACACCCTGCTCGGCCAGGAAGCTGTCGTCGATGAGGAAGCGGCCGGTGACCTCCCGGGCGGGCAGGCCGAACAGCGCGTGGGCGGCGTCGGCCAGGATCTCAGGGGTGCGGCTCGCCTGCATCAGCGCCTCGCCGCCGAGCAGGTTCTTCACAGCCGCCGTGGCGATGGTGGTGCGCGGCCAGAGGGCGTTGACCGCGATGCCCTGGCGCCGCAGCTCGCCGGCGAGCCCGAGGACGCAGAGCGACATGCCGTACTTGGCGATGGAATAGGCGAGATGTGGGGCGAACCACTTCTCGGACATGTCGAGGGGCGGCGACAGCATCACGATGTGCGGGTTCTGCGCCTTGGCCAGGTGGGGGATCGCGTACTTGCTGACCATGTAGGTGCCGCGCGTGTTGATGCCGTGCATCAAGTCGAAGCGCTTCATCTCGGTCTCGGGCGTCCGGGTCAGCGCGATCGCGCTGGCGTTGTTCACCACGATGTCGATCCCGCCGAAGGTCTCCGCCGTCCGGGCGATCGCCGAGGCCACGCTGTCCTCGTCGCGGACGTCCACCAGGAGCGGCAGCGCCCGGCCGCCCGCCGCCTCGATGGCGGCGGCGGCGGTGTGGATGGTGCCCTCCAGCTTCGGATGCGGCGTGTCGGTCTTGGCCGCGATGGCGATGTTCGCGCCGTCCCGGGCCGCCCGCAGGGCGATGGCGAGGCCGATCCCGCGGGAGGCCCCGGTGATGAACAGGGTCTTGCCCTGTAGCGATCCGCTCATGTCTCAGGTCTCCTCTCTCAGGTTTCTTGTTCACGATTCTTGTGCGTCGATCTGGAACCGGGGTGGCTGCGTACCGTCCGCATCGGTGAACCCGTAGGCGGCGGCGAGATCGCCGACATGGAGGATCTGCCCGGCCCGGCCCGCCACGGCGGGGTCCGCTGCTAGGGCGGCGAGCGCCCGGCCCGCATAGAGCGGGGTCTCCGTCGCCCGGTCGGCATGGCCGATATCGACCGCGCGCTCGGTGCGCACGAAGCCCGGCGAGAGCCCGAGCGCAGTGACGCCGTGCGGCGCCAGTTCCTGGGCGCAGGCATAGGCGAGCCGGTTCGTGGTCGCCTTCGCCAGATCGTAGAAGAGGTCGCCGAGATAGCCCGGCGCGGTGTCGAAGGAGACGAAGGCGAGGAGGCCGGCTCTCGCCGAGACCATCGCGGGGGCGACCGCGCGGGCGAGCAGCAGCGCCGGATACGGGCCGCTGCCGAAGAACTCCGAAAACGGCTCGGCCGAGCGGCGCCAGAACGGCGTGCCCCAGGCGGCGCCGTCCGCGTAGCGCTCGCCGTCATAGCCCTCGTTGCCGCCCCAGACGCTGGAGACGGCGAGATCGATGCGCCCGAACCGGCGCAAGGTCCAGTGGACCAGCCCGTCGACCGCCCGCTCGCTGGTGTGGTCGCAGAGATAGTGGTGGCCCTCGCCCCCGGCGGCATCGACGGCGCGGGCGGCGTCCTCGACGACCTCCGGCCGTCCCTCCGTGCGCGGCCCCGTCTCGCTGGAGCGGGCCGTGACGATGACGGTGGCCCCCGCCTCGCCGAGGCCCCGGGCGAGGCCGCGCCCGACCCCGCGCGAGCCCCCGGCCACGAGGCAGATCTTCCCACGCAGATCGGGTTTCGGAGACGGGACGGCGCCGGCGCTCACGCCGGCTTGGCCCGGCCGAGGAAGCGCGCGAAGGCGGCCTGGGCTTCCGGCGCGCGCAGGCGCTCCTCGAAGGCGACGGCCTCGGCCTCCAGGGCGGCTTCCATCGCGGCCTGATCGCCGCGGATCAGCG
Source organism: Methylobacterium sp. FW306-05-D (assembly GCF_058782155.1). Taxonomy (NCBI): domain Bacteria; kingdom Pseudomonadati; phylum Pseudomonadota; class Alphaproteobacteria; order Hyphomicrobiales; family Methylobacteriaceae; genus Methylobacterium; species Methylobacterium sp. FW306-05-D. Next base: position 51,706 of record NZ_JBYSXL010000024.1, on the reverse strand, counting down.
CCCGCGTCGCCTGCACCGCCCCACGCGGGAGGCCGGCGAGGCGCGCGGCTTGAGCCTGGGCATGCTCCAACAGCAGGGCGGCCGGCATCACCCCGTTGACGAGCCCGAGGCCGAGCGCCTCGTCGGCGTCGAAGCCCTGGCTCAGGAGCAGCATCTCGGTGGCCTTCAGGAGCCCGACCCGGCGGGGCAGCAGGTAGCTCGACGCCGCCTCCGGCACGAGGCCGAGTTCCACGAAGGGCATGCGGAAGCGGGCGGCCGGGCTGGCATAGACGAGGTCGCAATGCAGGGTCAGGGTCGTGCCGATCCCCACCGCGATCCCGTCCACGGCGGCGATCATCGGCGTGCGGGTGCGGGCGAGCTGGCGGATGAACTGCAGGGCCGGCGCCTCGCGGAACGGCTTGCTCGCGCCCGCCACGAAATCCGCGAGGTCGTTGCCGGCGCTGAACGCGCCCGGCGCCCCGGCGAAGACCACGGCGCCGACCGCCTCCGTCGCGTCGGCCTCCATCAGGGCCGCGCGCATGGCGTCGTACATGTCGCCCGTCAGGGCGTTCTTCTTCTCGGGTCGGTCGATGCGGATGAGGCGGACGCCGTCGTCCGTCTCCGTGATCGCGATGTGCTCGCTCATGGTGCCCTCCTCCGGATGCGTCTCGATTCCCGCGCGACGGGCCCTCAACTCGCCAGGGCGAGGTCCGCATCCTCGGTGAAGTGCCCGCCCGTGACGATGCTCGCCTCGAGCCCCTCCGCCGCGGTGAGCAGGTTGTCGGCGAAGAAGCGCGCGAGCGCGATCCGGCCGGCATGGGCCGGGTCGGTCTCTCCCGCCTTCAGGGCCGCGTTGGCGGCGAGCGCTTGGCGGCCGAGGCAGGCCCCGCCCTGGACGAGTCCGAACAGGCGCAGGTAGGGCGTCGCCCCGGCGAGCGCCGCCTCGGGCCGGTTCGAGACCAGCGCCTTCAACTGGAAGCTCGTTGCCCGGTCCAGGCTCTCGATGCCGGCGCGCAGCCGGGCGCCGATATGGCCGAAGGCCGGGTCGGTATCCTTGAGGAAGCCCTCGGCGGTCCGGCGCAGGCCGGCGATCTGCGCCCGCACCGTGGCGCCGCCGTTGAGCGGCAGCTTGCGGGCGACGAGGTCGATGGCCTGGATGCCGTTGGTGCCCTCGTAGATGCCGAGGATGCGGGCGTCGCGCATGTGCTGGGCGGCGCCGGTCTCCTCGACGAAGCCCATGCCGCCATGGACCTGGACGCCGAGCGAGGTCACCTCGTTGGCGATGTCGGTGGAGAAGGCCTTGGCGACGGGGGTGAGCAGGGAGGCCCGGTCATGGGCCGCCTGGCCCTCCGGGCCCTCCGCCGCGTCGAGGGCGGCGGCGGTGAGGTAGCAGATGCCGCGGGCGGCCTGAGTGAAGGCCTTCATCGTCAGCAGCATGCGCTGTACGTCGGCATGGGCGACGATGGGGCTCGCCTCGGCGGCCCCCGGCGCCTTGCCCTGGCGCCGGTCGTGGGCGTAGCCCAGGGCCTGCTGGTAGGCGCGCTCGGCGATGCCGACGCCCTGCAGGCCGACGTTGAGCCGGGCCGAGTTCATCATCGTGAACATGCAGGCGAGCCCGCGATTCTCCTCGCCGATGAGCCAGCCGACGGCGCCGCCGTCGTCGCCGAAGGCCATCGAGCAGGTCGGCGAGCCGTGGATGCCGAGCTTGTGCTCGATGCCCGAGCAGCGCAGGTCGTTGCGGCTGCCGTCGGGCAGCACCTTCGGCACCAGGAACAGCGAGATGCCGCGGGTGCCGGCGGGCGCGTCCTTCAGGCGGGCCAGCACGAGGTGGACGATGTTGTCGGTGAGGTCGTGCTCGCCGTAGGTGATGTAGATCTTGGCGCCGACGATGCTGTAGCGGCCGTCGCCCAGGGGCTCGGCCCGGCTGCGCAGGAGCGCGAGGTCCGAGCCGGCCTGCGACTCAGTGAGGTTCATGGTCGCGGTCCATTCGCCCGAGACCAGCTTGTCGAGGTAGCCGGTCTTCAGCGCGTCCGAGCCGTGCTGCGCCAGGGCCTCGATGCCGCCCGCCGTGAGGAGCGGGCAGAGGCCGAAGGCGATGCTCGCGGCGTTCCACATCTCGGTGCAGGCGGCGTTGAGGACGAGGGGCAGGCCCTGCCCGCCATGGTCGGGATCGGCGCTGAGCCCGTTCCAGCCGCCGGCGATCCAGGTCCGGTAGGCCTCGCGCCAGCCCGGCGGTGTGGTGATGGCCCCGTCCTTCAGCGGCGTGCCGTGGCGATCGCCCACCCGGTTCAGGGGGGCGATGACCGATTCGGCGACCTTGCCGGCCTCGGCCAGGACCGCTTCCGCATCCTCCACCGCGAGGTCTCCGTGCAGGCCCGCCGCCAGGGCGGCGTCGAGCCCGGCCACGTGGCGCAGGGCGAACAGCATGTCGGCCACCGGTGCGCGATAGGTCATGATGCTTCCTCCCGCGCCTTGGTTGAGTCGACGCGTATCGCCCCGTGTTTGACGCATGGCCCGGCCGGGCGCTAGGCCCAGGCTCTCCCCCCGCGAAGGGGTGCCAGCGCAGATAGTTTAGATATGAACGATCTCGGGTCAATCCCCGACGATGCGAACCCGGACGAGGCCGGTCCGGCCGTGGCGACGCGGCGACTCTTCGGCGATGCCGCGGGAATCGCGGCGGCGGCCTCCCTGCTGCGCGACGGGCAACTCGTGGCCTTCGCCACCGAGACGGTCTACGGCCTCGGCGCCGACGCCACCGATCCGTCCGCCGTGGCCCGGATCTTCGCCGCCAAGGCGCGCCCGCGCTTCAATCCGCTGATCGCGCATCTCGCCGACGCCGACGCGGCCTTCGCCGAGGGCGTATTCGACGCGGCGGCGCGCAGCCTCGCCGAGGCGTTCTGGCCCGGCCCCCTGACCCTGGTGGTGCCGGCCGCGCCGGGCTGCCGGGTCTGCGACCTCGCCCGGGCCGGCCTGCCGAGCGTCGCCCTGCGGGTGCCGGCACCCGAGGCGACCCGGGCGCTGCTGGCGCGCGTCGGCCAGCCCGTCGCCGCCCCGTCGGCCAACCGCTCGGGCCGCGTCAGCCCGACCAGCGCCGAGCACGTGCTCGGCGATCTCGACGGCCGGATCGCCGCCGTCCTCGACGGCGGCGAGACGCCGGTCGGCGTCGAATCCACGGTGGTCGCCTGTCTCGGCGGGCCGCCCCGGCTGCTCCGGCCCGGTGGCCTCACGCGGGAGGCCCTCGAAGCCCGGCTCGGCCGACCCTTCGCGGGCCCGGAGAACGGGGACGCGGCCCAGCCGGTCGGCCCCGGCCTGCTGGCGTCCCACTACGCGCCCCGTGCGCGGGTCCGCCTCGACGCGATATCCGTATCGAGGGAGGAGGCCGTGCTGCTGTTCGGTCCCGATCCCATCCCCGGCGCGGAAGCGGCGCGCGGACACCTGAATCTGAGCCCGAAGGGGGATCTCGGCGAGGCGGCAGCGCGTCTGTTCTCGGCCCTGCGCCGGCTCGATGCCATCGGCGCCCCGGTGATCGCGGTCGCGCCGATCCCGATGCGCGGCCTCGGCGAGGCGATCAACGACCGCCTGCGGCGGGCCGCCGCTCCGCGCTGAAACTTTTTTCGAAAGGCTCGGGAACCAAGCCGGCGGGAGGGTGTTTCCCCTGCACGAAGGCCAGTTCAGCCCCCAATGGCCTTTTCCCTTCCAGGGCTCGGAGCAATCCGAGCCTTTTTTCTTGTCCGCGCGCGATCTAGCGCAGCACCGGGACGTCAGCCGATTGCGGCGATCTCACTCTCATGCCCGTTCACCTCGACCACGTCGCCGACCACCTTCCCGGTCAGGGCACGGGCCATCGGGGAGACGTAGGAAATCGTACCCTGGGCAGGGTCGGCCTCGTCCTCGCCGACGATGCGATAGGTCCGGCGGCTGTCGTCCTCCGCCAGGATCGTCACGGTCGAACCGAACCGGACCACGTCGCTGGGTTCGGCCTCGATTAGTTGCGCGGAGCTGCGCCGGGCGGTCCAATAGGCCAGGTCGCGGTTGACGCGGGCGACGTCCGCCTGCGCGTCCGGCGTCAGGGCCGAGAACTCGTCCTGAAGACGCGCGACCTCGGCCTCGATCCGGGCCAGCCCCTCGGGGGTGACGAAGTTGGGATGGGACGAAATCGGGCGCTCGGGAAGATCCTCGAACACCGCGTCTCCGTCACGCTCACGGACGAATGCTTGGCTCATGACGATGAAAACGCCCGGTTCGCGACGGGCGTTCCATCGCTCAGGCGACCTCGACCACCGTACGGCCGCGGACCTGGCCCTCGAGGATCGCCCGCGCCACCGTGTCGACGCCCGCCAGCGGCACCGTCCGGGTCATCGCCGCGAGCTTGTCGTGGTCGAGTTCCCGGGCGAGGCGACCCCAGGCCGCCCGGCGCTTGGGTTGCGGCGTGGTCACGCTGTTGATGCCGAGCAGCGAGACCCCGCGCAGGATGAAGGGCGCGACCGAGGTCGGCAGGTCCATGCCCTGTGCCAGGCCGCAGGCCGCGACCGCGCCGTCCGCCTTCGTCCCGGCCAGGACGTTGGCGAGGGTGACCGAGCCCACGGCGTCCACCGCCGCCGCCCAGCGCTCCTTGGCCAGCGGCTTGCCGGGCTTGCTCAACTCCGCGCGGTCGAGGATCTCGGCGGCGCCGAGGCCGCGCAGATACTCGGCCTCCGCATCGCGGCCGGTGGACGCGATGACGTGCCAGCCGGCCCGCGCCAGCAGGGCGACCGCCACCGATCCGACGCCGCCGGACGCGCCGGTCACCAGGACCGGACCCTGCGACGGGCCCACCCCGTGGTGGTCGAGGGCCATCAGGCAGAGCATCGCGGTGTATCCGGCGGTGCCGATCGCCATCGCCTGGGCGGGGCTCAGGCCCTCGGGGAGCGGCACCAGCCAATCGCCCTTCACCCGCGCGCGCTGGGCATAGGCCCCGAGATGGGTCTCTCCGACGCCCCAGCCGGTGAGCACCACCGCGTCGCCGGCCTTGTAGTCGGGATGGTCCGAGGTCTCGACGAAACCCGCGAAGTCGATGCCGGGGATCATGGGGAAACGGCGCACCACCGGCGACGTACCGGTCATCGCCAGCCCGTCCTTGTAGTTCACCGTGGAGTGGGTCACCCGGACGGTGACGTCGCCCGCCATCAGGTCGGCATCGTCGAAATCCCTGAAGGCCAGGGATTGTCCCGTCTCCGTCTTCTCGACGACCCAAGCCTTGAACCGACCCATGGCACATCTCCCGCTCACCGGTCTGAGGTGTGGCGCCGGCGGTCCGAATCAAGCGGCCCCGGACGCCAGGAGCGTCCGGGGCCGACGGTCCTGCGGGGCTGCCGGCTCAGTAGCCGTCGTAGATGCTGCCCGAGGAGAAGCCGAGGCCGACGCCGACATCGGCCGAACTGGCGCCGGTGATGCCGAAGGCATCGGGGAGCGAGCCGACGGCGAGGCTGGGGCCGAAGGTGCCCGGGTAGCCGCCCTGGCCGTAATTGGCCGGGACCCAGCCGGAGCGGGCCGGCTGGACGAGGACGCGCCGGCGGACGCTGGCGTATTCCGGCGGGATCGTCTCGGGAATCGTCTGCGCCGGCTGCACGAGAACGCGGCGCCGGCGGACGGCGTATTGCGGCGGCACGTCGACCCAGCAGCCGATCAGCTCGCCGTAGGCGTCGCGGCGGGTCTGCCAGACGCGGCCGCCCGGCGCCACGAGCACCCGCTCCGAGACGGTGTCGTAGACCGGCGGCACCGTGCGGTAGACGGTCTCGGCCGGGCGGACGAGGACCCGCTCGGACACGGCGCCGTAGACCGGGGGCGTGTTGACGTGGCGGTAGCACTCGGCGCCGCCGCAGCCGCCGGCCTGGGCGGAGGAAAGGGTGATGATTGCGCCGGCGATGGCGGCGAGACTGATACGGGCTGCGACCGGCGTGGTCATGACGGGTTCCTCGGCTCGAGACGCTGTACAGGACGGGATGGCGCGCGAAGCCCGCGCGCATCTCGACGTTCCAGAGGCCGCCAAGTTGCCGCTCGATCAAGCTCTATCGAGACTCAAGGTAAAATTAACCCAAGCTTAGGACTACTTAGAAGTTTCAATGCTTACGTAAAAAGCCGCGGAACTGTTCCAAAACTCAGGTTTGTCCGCGCTTGAGCTGGTAGAAGATGTGCCGGCCGATGACGTCCATCTTCTTCAGTCGGCGCGACCAGCCGGGTTTCACGTAGTCCGCATGGTAGTGGGTCGCACCGCCGACCTCGCTCAGATAGGTGCGTCCCTCGATCACCGCGCTCGCGATGCGGGTGGCGTTCTGCCAGGACGGCCCGTCGGTGATGCGCAGCGACTTGCCCTCGCAGGCGAAGGAGAACTGGCAGCCCATGTAGCGGTGCCGGTTCTGGTAGACCACGCCGCAGACATTGCCGGGGTAGAGGCCGCTCTTCACCCGGTTGAGCACGACCTGGGCCACCGCGGCCTGTCCCTCCTCGGATTCACTGCGGGCCTCGAAATACACCGCCTCGGCGAGGCAGCGCTGCTCGCGGTCCATGGCGTCCGGGCCGATCAGGTCGGCGTAGCGGTGTCGCGCCACGTCGGGCGGCGCGGCCGCTCCCGGCGTGGCCCCGTCCGCCTGGGAGCCGCGCGGCGACAGGCCGGGAAAGGCAAGGCTCGCGGCGGCGATCTCGATCGGGGTCGCGTCCGCCGGGGCCGGCGTGGTCGAGGACAGGGCCTCGGCGCGGGGGATCGCGGGCGTCGCCCCGTCCTCCACGACGATCACCGGCCCATCGCCCTCCCCGCCGCGATCCAGGCCGAGCTCGGGGGCCGGCACGAAGCCGGCATCGAGATCGGGATTCCAGGTCGTGGAGCCGGATTCGAGCAGCCCGCTGGTCGGGTCCGCGAGGCTCGTCCTGACGATCAGCGCGTCATCCCGGCCTTCGAGCGCCGGCAGGCCCTCGGCGGTGCCGCGGGTATAGACCCGGTGGGGGGCGTGCGAGCGGGTTTCGGTTCCGGCGAGGCGCGCACCCGGCGAGGCCGTCGCCAGGAGGTGGCCGGTCCCGGCGGCCCGCCCGGCGGCACCGGGCGCCATGTCGGTGCCGGCCGTGGCCGTGAAGGAAACGAGCAGGCCGATGCCGGCCGCCCAGGGGGTCATCGCGGCACTGAGCCAGCGAAGATGCGACGTGCGCCGTAACCGTTTCGTACCCACGCAACAGACCCGCACCAGGATGCCAAACGCTCTGGCCACCAGGCCCGCCGAGGCGCGGGAGCGGCCGTCACGGTCGACTATCGTGCGGTATGGTTGCGGAGCGGTTAAGCGCCGGCGTCAGAGCGCGCCGGGGCGTCCGTGCGTCGCTGCGAGGTTGCCCACGAGGGTCGCGAGGCTCGAGCCCCGGCTCTCCTGCGCGCCGGCGATGCGCTCGGCATCCGCTCCGCTCTGTGTCGCCACGGCGAAGACGAACAGGGCCACCGTGGCCACGCCGCCGATGCCGGCCACCACCCAGAGGTAGGCCTGCTGCATCACCCGCGGCAGCGGGACGGCGACGGGGTTTTCGTTGAGGAACAAAGGAGGTGGGCTGGTGTCGTTCATACCGGCGATCCCACGCGTTGGCTGCCGCCCCTGTGAGCAGGCTCGCCTGCGCGCAACGGTCTGGCACTAGCACTGAACGTGCCCGCGCGTCATCGGTTCGCCGCGTTTTCGACAATTTGTTGAACAGGTCGTTTCACCCCCGTGGGGGGGGGGGCGCGGGGCCGCCCCGGACGGGGGTTCGGTGGGGCGTCCAGGCCTACTTGGCGGCCTTCGCGGCCAGGGCGGCCTGGGCCGCCGCGAGACGGGCGATCGGCACCCGGTAGGGCGAGCACGACACGTAGTCGAGGCCGACCTCCTGGCAGAAGCCGATCGAGGCCGGATCACCGCCGTGCTCGCCGCAGATGCCGAGCTTGATGTCGGGACGGACCGCACGGCCGCGCTCGACGCCGATGCGCACGAGCTCGCCGACGCCTTCCTGATCGATGCTGATGAAGGGATCGGCCGCGAGGATACCCTTCTGGGTGTAGGCGCCGAGGAAGGTCGCGGCATCGTCGCGGGAAATGCCGAGGGCCGTCTGGGTCAGGTCGTTGGTGCCGAAGGAGAAGAACTCCGCGGTCTCGGCGATGTCGCCGGCCCGCAGCGCGGCCCGGGGCAGCTCGATCATCGTGCCTACCTGATAATCAACGATGCTGCCGGTTTCGGCAGCGACTGCCTTCGCCATGGCATCGATGCGCGCCTTGACGATGTCGAACTCCATCTTCGTGAACACGAGCGGCACCATCACCTCCGGGGTGACGGGAGCGCCCGTCTCCTTGGCGGCCTGGACGGCGGCCTCGAAGATGGCCCGGGCCTGCATCTCGGCGATCTCCGGGAAGGCGATGGCGAGGCGGCAGCCGCGGAAGCCGAGCATCGGGTTGAACTCGTGCAGTTCCGTCATGCGGCGGCGCAGCTTGTCCTCCGACACTCCGGTGCTGGTGGCGACGTCGCGCACCTCCTCGTCGGTGTGCGGCAGGAACTCGTGCAGCGGCGGATCGAGCAGGCGGATCGTGACGGGCAGGCCCGACATGATCGTGAACAGCTCGACGAAGTCCTGGCGCTGGTAGGGCAGGATCTTGGCCAGCGCCGCACGGCGGCCCTCCACGTCGTCGGCGAGGATCATCTCGCGCACGGCGACGATGCGGTCGCCCTCGAAGAACATGTGCTCGGTCCGGCACAGGCCGATGCCCTCGGCGCCGAAGTTGCGCGCGGCGCGGGCATCGGTCGGGGTGTCGGCATTGGTGCGGACCTTCATGGTGCGCACCTTGTCGGCCCAGCCCATGAGGGTGGCGAACTCACCCGACAGGGAGGGCTCCAGCATCGCGACCTCGCCGAGGAGGACCTGACCCGTCGAGCCGTCGATGGTGATCTTGTCGCCGGCCTTCAGGGTGGTGCCGGCGACCGAGAGGGTGCCGGCCTTGTAGTCGACGCGGATCGAGCCGACGCCCGACACGCAGGGCTTGCCCATGCCGCGGGCCACCACGGCCGCGTGGCTGGTCATGCCGCCGCGGGTGGTGAGGATGCCCTCGGAGGCGTGCATGCCGTGGATGTCCTCGGGCGAGGTCTCCACGCGCACGAGGATACACTTGCGCTCGGCCTTGCGGGCGGCCTCGGCATCCTCGGAGTTGAAGACGATCTCGCCCGTGGCGGCGCCCGGCGAGGCCGGCAGGCCGGAGGCGATGACCTTGCGCTCGGCCTTCGGGTCGATGGTCGGGTGCAGCAGCTGGTCGAGGGCGGCGGGCTCGACGCGGCCGATCGCCTCCTCCTCGGTGATCAGGCCTTCCGCCGCGAGATCGACGGCGATGCGCAGGGCCGCCTTGGCGGTGCGCTTGCCGTTGCGGGTCTGGAGCATCCAGAGCTTGCCCGACTCGATGGTGAACTCCATGTCCTGCATGTCGCGGTAATGGGTCTCGAGGAGGCCGTAGATCCGCACCAGCTCGGCGTAGGAGTCGGGCATCGCCAGCTCCATCGAGGGGCGGTCGGATTTGGCCTCGATGCGGGCCTTCTCGGTGATGTCCTGCGGGGTGCGGATGCCCGCCACCACGTCTTCCCCTTGCGCGTTGATCAGGAACTCGCCGTAGAGGGCGCGCTCGCCGGTGGACGGGTTGCGGGTGAAGGCGACGCCGGTGGCCGAGGTGTCGCCCATGTTGCCGAACACCATGGCCTGGACGTTGACGGCCGTGCCCCAGCTCTCCGGGATGTTGTTCAACTCACGGTACTTCTTGGCGCGCGGGATCATCCAGGAATCGAACACCGCGCCGATCGCGCCCCAGAGCTGATCCTCCGGCGCCTGCGGGAAGTCCGAGCCGTGCTCGGCCTTCACGATGGCCTTGTACTTGGTGACGAGCTGCTTCCAGTCCTCGGCCCCGAGTTCGGTGTCGAGGCTGACGCCCTTGCCTTCCTTGTAGTGCTCCAGCGCCTCCTCGAAGGCGTGGTGCTCCACGCCGAGGACGACGTTGGAATACATGGTGATGAAGCGGCGGTAGGAATCGTAGGCGAAGCGCGGATCGCCGGCGCCCTGCGCCAGGGCCTCGACGGTAACGTCGTTCAGGCCGAGGTTGAGCACGGTGTCCATCATGCCCGGCATCGAGGCGCGGGCGCCCGAGCGGACCGAGACGAGGAGCGGGTTCTCCGGGTCGCCGAAGCCGCGGCCGGTGAGCGCGCCGACGGCGTCGAGGGCGGCCTTGACCTCGCTCTTCAGCTCCTCCGGATAGCGCTGTCCGTGATCGTAATAGTAGGTGCAGACTTCGGTCGTGATGGTGAAGCCGGGAGGAACCGGAAGGCCGAGATTCGACATTTCCGCGAGGTTCGCGCCCTTCCCGCCCAGGAGGTTGCGCATGGACGACTGGCCCTCGGCCTTGCCGTCACCGAAGGAGTAGACCCACTTGCCCATCTGTATCCGTCCGCTTGCAGGAGTGAACACTGCCCCATGCCTAACACGGCGGGTTGGACCATCTCTTGCTGCAACGCAAGATGAACGGGTCTCCCAAGCGAGGACAGCGTGACGGTTCGGCCCCGCTGTAACGGAGCCGCCGGCGGTCAGCCGAGCGAGCGGAAGACCCCGAGACCGATCAGCCCGACGAGGATCAGGTAGATCGCCACGATGAAGTTCAGCAACCGCGGCACGATGAGGATCAGCACGCCGGCGGCCAGGGCGATGACGGGCTGAAGGCTGGAGATCGTGATGGTCATAGGGCGCGCTCCGGTACGGCTTCAGGACTTGAGTAAGCGGCGAGGCGGCTCAGACGCGGTACTTTCCGTTGCGCTTCACCAGGACCTGCGTGCCGACGGGGACGCGCTCGTAGAGATCGACGATGTCCTCGTTGAGCATGCGCACGCAGCCCGACGACATCTGCTCGCCGATGCTCCAGGGCTCGTTGGTGCCGTGGATGCGGAACAGGATGTCGCGGTTGCCCTGGTAGAGATAGAGGGCGCGGGCGCCGAGGGGATTGTCGACGCCGCCCTTGCGGGTGCGCGGTAGGTCCGGGTTGAGGGAGACCATGGTGGTGGTCGGGCTCCAGTCCGGCCAGACGCCCTTGCGTCCGACCCGAGCCTGGCCCTTCCACGAGAAGCCGAGCTTGCCGACGCCGACGCCGTACTGCACGGCCGTGCCGTCCTCCTGCACCAGGGCGAGCTGGCGGTTGTCGATGTCGACCACGATCGTGCCGGGCTTCTCCGGCCCGGTGTAGCGCACCACCTGCCGGCGATACTTCGGGTCGAGCCGGGTCTTGTCGACCAGCGGCACGTCGTAGGGCTTGTCCGGCATCGTGCCGGTATACCAGGCCGCCTCGTCGTCCTGCGCCAGGTTCACGGGGCCGCGCGACTGGCACGCCGCGAGGGGTGCGATCAGGATCAGGCCGAGGGCTAGGCGGCGGGAAGGCATGGACAGCTCCACGTTTCGACGCGTCGGGGGACGGCTCTGCCCCCTGACTACCGCTCCCGGGCCGCCGACGTTGTGTCATTCCCGCCGCAGTGAGGCTGTCGCGTATCGGCGCAGCGCGCCGGCGCTGCACGATCGGGCCGGCGCAGCGGCGACCGCCGAACCCGTCTTCCCCGCGCGCATTGCATCGGTCGAGCCGGGGTTCCATGATCGGCCCGGGCCGCCATGGGCCTCAGGGTGCGAGCCAAGATGGTCGACACGCAGGTGCTTTCCGAGATCGATGCCGGCGCGGCCCTGGCGGGTCTCGCTCCGGCGGTGCACCTCGACCATTGCGTCATCCACGTCACCGATTGGGAGCGCTCGAACGCCTTCTACCGCGACGTGATGGGGGCCGAGATCATCCCGCGGGGTTCGGCCTTCGCCTACCGATTCGGCGGCGTGCAGCTGAACGTGCATGGACCGGGCGTGAGCGCGACCCCGCTGGCCAAGCATCCCGTGATGCCAGGCAACAGCGACCTCTGCTTCCGCTGGTCCGGCACCATCGAGCAGGCCGCCGACCATCTCGCGTCGCTCGGCGTCCCCGTGGAGCTCGGCCCCGTCGAGCGCAACGGCGCGGCCGGTGCCGGAATCAGCCTCTACTTCCGCGACCCGGACGGCTCGCTGATGGAATTCATCACCTATCCGGAACCCTGAGGGGCGGTCGCCTCCGGGCGCGTCAGCCCTGGCTCTGGGCGAGCTGCTGGTTGGTCTGTTCGAGCCGAAGCGCCAGTTCGCGCATCACCGCGATCGCGATGGGCGGGAACTGCGCCAGCAGTTCGAGGAAGACGGTGCGGTCGATCCGCAGGGCCATGGCCGGGTCCACGGCGGCGACGGTGGCCGAGCGCGGCTGATCGGCGAGGATGCCCATCTCGCCCACGAGGGCGTTCGCGCCAAGGAGGGCCAGCCGGAACGGGCCCTGAGGTCCCTCGATGGAGACTTCCGCCGAGCCTTCGAGGAGCAGGTAGGCGGCGTCGGCCGCATCGCCCCGGGCGAAGAGCTGCTGGCCCGCCTCGAAATGTACCCGCTCGCTGGTGAAGGCCAGGAGCTTGAGGCGCGACGGCTCGACGCCGCGAAACAGCGGCACCTGGCGCAGGGACGAAACCTCGGTCTCGAGGGTCATGGGACGGGCTCCAGCGGCGCGACGTCCCTCCGGGCACGGCACGATCCTCGCGCATCCAATGCGGGTCGCGACGCCTTTGTCCAGACCTCGGGTGTTCGGCGTCCGTCGCCCGGCGCCTCCGATCCGCCCGGCCGAGCGAAGTGAGCCGCCAGATCTAACGGTTAAGCTTAAATTAATCGCCAATCTTGAGGGCAGCGACTGCTCGCTCAGCCATCAGATGAGGAACCATCGATATTGGCAAAGGTTGTCTTGGCAGTGAACGCAAAGCTGAGGAGGCGCTGATGGCATCAGGAAATTCCACCTCGAAGCGAGGTTTCGCATCGATGGACCTCGAACGGCAGCGGGAAATCGCGAGCAAGGGCGGTCGCAGCGTACCGGCGGAGAAGCGCTCCTTCTCCCAGGATCGCGAGCTCGCCTCGAATGCCGGCCGCAAGGGCGGCCAGTCGAGCGGTTCCGGCCGTCCCGGCGAAGAGTAGCATTGTCCAAGGCGCGCGACCCGAGCGGTCGCGCGCCTTTCCCTTTCTGTCGACGCAAACGAAAACGCCCCGTCCAGCTGGATCGGGGCGTTTTCGTCTGTATCGGCCGAAGGCCGTCGGTTCAGGTCATGCACCGGCCCGGAACCATGCGGCGCGCTTCCGGCCCGGCGAGGGAGCTGATGGAGCGCTCGCACCCCTCCTGCAGGGGCTTGCGCATGCGGGGCATCTCCTTGTCGCTCGCGGTCCGCCCTAGCGCCGGCGTGGCCGGCGCCGGCCGGGACGATGCGCTCGGCACGGAGGCCAGATGGACATGTCCGGCCGTGGCCGGAACGACACGACCCCCGGATGGATCCCGTGAGGATATCGCGACGGTGGGCTTCGCCGGGGGCGCCCACTGATCGGCGGCTTCACGTACGGTCGGCTGTATCAGCATCGTCAAGATGGCGGCCGGTCCACTCACGCTGAGAAAGAAGCCAGACCGGGACATTGTCGTAATCTCCGCGCAGAGCTTGACAGGTTGTCACGTCAACGCGGATCGAAAACAACGGTTCCTTAACCCTTCTGAACTGGATATCCAGTCCTTACGGAATTGAATCGCATTCTCTTGATCGATCCTCCCTGAAGGCAGCGCAGGCTCATGGCGTGGCGAAAATGCATCGCCGAAGGGAAAAATTCGGAGAGATGGGTCGTCGGCCGGAACCGTACCGGCTGCCTGCCGTTGATCAAGCACCCGGCCGCCTGGTCCTCCCCCGCATTCCCCTTGTGCATTGGCCGGAACCTTTCGACGGGTCGGATGATTTCCGACCCGTTTTTTTGTGTCCGCGATTCAGCCGGTCGTTCCAGCCGGTTCGGCCACGAAAAAACCCCGGCCTCTCGACCGGGGTTCATCGGCGTCCGGTGATGCGGAGATCCGGCCCCGAGGACGCGCCGGATAGGGTGCGGATCAGGCGGACTTCGCCTCGCGGCGACGGGCGCTCTGCTGGAAGAACAGAGCCTGACTGATCACCGCCGAGACGTTCGCCGGCTGGAACGGCTTGGCGATGAGGAAGGCGGGCTCCGGCCGCTCACCGGTGAGGAAGCGCTCCGGATACGCGGTGATGAAGATCACCGGCACTTCGAAGGTCTTCAGGAGGTCGTTGACCGCATCGAGGCCGGAGCTGCCGTCCGCGAGCTGAATGTCGGCCAGGATCAGGCCCGGGCGAGTGCCGCCGGAAGCGATCTTGATCGCCTCGGTGCGGGTGCGCGCGACGCCGATAACGTTGTGGCCGAGGCCTTCCACCAGCGCCTCGAGGTCCATCGCGATCAGAGGCTCGTCCTCGATGATCAGGATGTCGGTCGCCATGTCGGCCGCGAGTTCGCGTCCGGCTTCGTCCACGAGATCGCGGACCTGACTGACGTCGACGTCGAGAATGATCGCGGCATCCTCTTCCGAGAAGCCTTCGAGACAGGAAAGCAGGAAGGCTTGGCGCGGCAGCGGCGTGATCTGGCCGAGGCGGACCTCCGCCGGAAGATCGTGCTGAACCTGCTCGCTCTGGCCGTTCACCGAGAGCGAATTCCAGATGCGGGTGAAGACGCGGAAGAGATCGGCCTTCACATTCGAGCTGCGACCGAGCGTTTCAGGCTCGTTCACCAGGGTCTCGAGCGTGGCCGCCACGTAGGCGTCGCCAGCAACCTGGCTGCCGGTCAGCGCCCGCGCATAACGGCGCAGGTACGGCAGATGCTGAACGACGAGTTGAGCTGTCGACATTATATCCCCTTGGCTTTGCCGTTCTCTCGGGCGCCTCCGCCACAACGCGGAATGCAGGGCTCCGTTCCGCCGGCCGGGAACCGATTGTTCATAGCAGCGTTGCAGGTGCAGCCATGGCCTATGTGAAGCCGCAAAACAATCGCGGCGATGTCGCTTGTCGACATCCAAGGGGACCGACGTATGGACGATAACGGATCGGGTCCCGGCTCCTCACCCGAGGAGCCCGACCCGAAGGCAGAGAGCTTTGTGTCCGGGCAAGGCCTAAGCGATCATACCCAGAAGCGGATCGGGCACCATCTCCGGGCCATGTACGACACCATCGTGCAGCAGCCGGTGCCGGACCGCTTTCGCGACCTGATCGCGAAGCTCGACGCCTCGACGCCGGGTTCCGACCCCCAAGCCTGAGCATTCCTCGCAGCGATCCGCACACGCTCGAGGCGACGCTGCGGTCTCGCGGGACGACAAGGAAAAAGGGCCGCTCATCGCGAGCGGCCCTTTTCATATCTCAGGTGGTCGGCAGGTGCCGGCCCGTGTCAGAGCGTCGGCGAACGACCACGCATCAGGCCGATGACGGCCGAGATGGCGAACAGAACGATGGCGACGAAGAACACGAGCTTCGCGGCTTCCATCGCCGTGCCGGCGATACCACCGAAGCCAAGCAGCGCCGCGACGAGGGCGACGACCAGGAACGTTACGGCCCATCCGAGCATGTGACTCAACCCTTCATCAAGTACGGTGCAGCATCGGCTGCGACCTCATGACAGCATAACGCCAAGTTAGGACGAGGGTTCCTGTGCCGGCCACAGGATTGCCACGTTTTCCGCAGGCCCCGAAGCCGGGGTTCGACTCTGTTTTTTCGGTGGATTGGGCGCGGGCCGCGATCAGACGGTCTTGCGCCGCGTGGCCCGCCGCCAGGCGAGACCGGCAACGGCCAGCGCGAGGCCGTATTGCGCGAACCCGTTCTCCGACAGGTCGCCAACGGACCCGTAGAGCTGAAGCAGGAGGCGCGTCAGCCCATTCAGCGTGATCAGCGCAGCGCAGAACAGCGCGGAGGCGGCGAGCAGGGCGATGAAATCGGGCATGGCGGAGCGTCCGGTGAACCCGGATTGGACGACGCAAGGCTTGCGCCAGCCTTCTCGAGCGGGCGTTTGGGAAAGCGAGCTCGGGCAGCGGGCCCCCGCTTTCCCCGGCGCGACTCAGGTCGACCCATCGGCCAAAGCCGACACCCGCCCCGATCAGGGGCGGCGCGACGAGGCGGGCTTCGGGTGCGGCGTGCCGGCGGCCGGAGCTGCCGCCGGGGTGGCCGGATGCGCCGCGGGCGCGCGTACCGACTCGACGACAAGCCGCTTGACCGGCCAGCCGTCGGCCCAGCGCTCCATGTCGCTGAAGCGTGGATTGCCCTTCAGCGCGGTGGCATCGACCCCGGCGAAAGCGGCGCTCGCGGCGAGATCGAAGGTCTTCCAGTAGGCCAGGTAATCCAGGCTGTCGGCGCGGGCATTGTTGATCTGGGAGACCAAGGTGGTCTGCTCGCCCGTGAGCGCCATGTCGGGCGACCACTTGAAGGGCGGCGCTGGCTGCTTCGGATCGCGCGGCGGCTCTGGCGGCAGCTTGATCGCCGCGCCGTCATAAGCCGCGTCCACGGCGGCGGGCGAGGTCAGCGTGGCGGCCAGGGCGGGAAAGCCGTGATCGTCCGAGAGGGCGCGCACGAAGAGCTTGCGCTCGCTCGGTACGGCGCTGGCCTCCCGCAGGAGGCGGCGACCCGCGAGGTCGGCGGCACGCGCATCGCGATCGCCGATGACGGTGATGACCAGGGTCTCGGGCGCGATCCGGGCAAGGTCATGCAGGACGATGCCGCGGGCGCGGGCATCGCTGGCGATACCGCCCGGCATGAGGGCGAAGATCAGCCGCGGCGTGGGCAGGCCCTGCTCGGCGGCGTCGGCCGCGATGTTGGCGGCGATGGGAGCGCCCGCCAGATGGCCGATGACCGCGACCCGCTTCAGGTCGGGCTTGGCGTCGGCGTCGCTCGCCAAGTCGGACAGCGTCGACTTGAGAATGCGCTCGGCGATGGCGCTCGCTTCCGACGGGCGCGTCCGATTGAGATCCTGGAAGCGCGGGAAGACGACGAGCGATCCGGACCGGGCGAGATGATCGATCCAGCCGCCATAGGCCTGCGGATTGGAGGCGCCCCAGGCATGTAGGAAGACGACCACCGGGCGACCCTCTGCCGGTGCCGCGCCCGCCTTGTAGAACACGAAGCTGCCGGCCCCGACCTTGCCGAGGCCGCGCTTCACGATGGTCGCCGCGCGGTCGCCGACGCCGCCGGGACCCTCGGCGGGCTGGTTCGGTGGGGCGGCCGCGGCGCCCGGCGGGACCAACGCCAGCAACGCGACGAGGCCCAATGCAGCGGCGCCGAGACTCGAATGGAAACGCATGGACAGTCCGATGGCGCGGCCCGTGAGCTTCGGAGGCCAGTCCTCGCGAAGCACGGATCAGAGATGATCCGGACCATACGGTAATCCGGCGTGCCTGAGTGCGGTATTCCCGCCGCACTGGGGAGCCGGAATGCGGCTCTCAGTGGTTGGATTGATTGCGACGAGCGTCGATCATCGCCGCGAGGCGCATCAGATCACCGGGCTGGTCCGCATCGGTCACCGAAACGTAGATGTCGCGAAGACTGTTTCCGAGGGTCTGCAGCATCCTCTCGTCCGAAAGGCCGGTGAGGGATGACCAGGCTTCATCCGGGCGCTCAGCGCGGACCGTTTGGGCAAAGTTCATCGTCGGCTTTCGGGCCATCGCTTGGCCTCTCGATCATGGGACACCGGTCAACGGGCTCGCGACCCGAAGTTTCCATTGATCTATGATAATTTAATTGCCCCGAACCGGCGAGCCGATGACGTCCGGTCCGGAGGCTCCCCCATCCGCGCGGCCGGCCGCCTCCTCGACCCAGGCCAGGATGTCGGCGGCGCGCCAGGGCTTCGGGATGAAGGTCGCCGAGACGCGCAGGTCGCTCGGCTGGTCGCCGGCATCGCCCGAGGTCAGCAGGACCCGGACGCGCGGCCAGGTCACCCCGATGATGCGGGCCAGCTCGAACCCGCCGATCGGGCCGGGCGTGCGGACGTCGGAGAAGACGACGCTGACTTCGTCGCCCCGGTCGTTCAGGATCGCGAGGGCGCGCTCGGCCGTCTCGGCCTCGATCACCCGGAATCCGGTTTCTTCCAGAAGCTCGGCCGCGAGGAAGCGCTCGTCTGGCTCGTCCTCGACGACGAGGATCACGGGTCGAGAGTCAGACGGGATCACAGCACTCATGGGTCCGGTACGCTCTTCGGGCCAGAACGGCGGGCCAAGTGCAATCTTGCGCCACGGAGGCGCGAAGCTGTCAATGTGGCCGAACCGACCAATAACCCCGAACCGGCGCCGCACCGCCCCGTTGTGCTTTCGGTGTCACGCTTTCACGAGCTTCTTAGCCAACACCGTGGGACTTCAGAAAGGCTAGGGCGCGAGACCAACCATCCTTGGCATCGGCTTCACGGTAGCTCGGCCGATAATCCGCGTGAAATCCATGCGGTGCGTCGGGATAGATGACGAGTTCCACGGACTTGCCGGCGGCCTTCGCCTTGTCGCGCGCCGCTTCCACGTCCCGGACCGGAATGCCCGTATCGGCCCCGCCGTAGAGGCACAGGAGCGGGGCGTTGATCTCTGCCGCCACGTCCAGGCCCGTTCGCGGCTGGATCTCCGTGCGTTCGCCGCCGACCGGTCCGTACCAGGCGACGCCCGCCTTCAGGTCCTTGCGGTGGGCGGCATAGAGCCAGACGCCGCGCCCGCCCCGGCACCAGCCCATCGTGCCGATCCGCGCCGGGTCGCCGGACGCGGACGAGACGGCCCAGCTCGCCGCGGCATCGAGATCGGCGATGCACTGGACGTCCGGCGTCTTCGAGATGATGTCGCGGATGATGACCTTGGCATCGGTCATGGTCGAGAGATCGCCCTGTCGGGCGTAGAGCTCCGGGGCGACGGCGCAGTAGCCGGCCTTGGCGAGGCGGCGGCAGATGTCCTTGATGTAGTCGTGGACGCCGAAGATCTCCTCGATGACGAGGATGACGGGGAACGGCCCCTCCCCCTTCGGCATCGCCCGGTATCCCGGCATCGGCCCGTCCGCGGCCGGAATCTTCACCTCGCCGGCCTCGATGCCCTCGGCATCGGTCCGGATCACCTGCGCCTCGACGGCGCTCGTCGCGAGGGTCAGGCCGGTCATCAGGCTCGTCATCACGAAGCCGCGTCGCGAGAAGGGAGGCGTCAGGAGCCCGTCGAGACCGTCGAGCGGTGCGTCGTCAGGGCGGTGATCCGACGTGTTCGGCATGGCGTTCCCGGGGCGATCCGAAGGGGGCGATCGAGGATCGCACCCCGGAAGCTAGGGCATCGGCCCGCGCCGAACAGCCTCAGAGGGCGACCCGTTGGCGCGCGGACTCGCCTGCCCGCAAGTCGGCCGCCGAGCCGATGCGCCGCGCCGCGAGCCGAGACTCGGCCGCCGGATTGCGCTTCCGGGCCACTCCGGAACCCACCGGCTTCGGCCGGACGAGATCGCCGAGAGCCACGAAGCCCGCATCGCTCCGGCGCGCGCCCGCTCCGGCCACCAGCCCGAAGGCGACCGCGAAGGATTGGGAGAGGCCGGCATCCGGTGCGACGCCGAAGGCCGCCAATGCGGCGAGGAACGCCTCGCGGAAGCTGCGCGGCGTGCACCAGCTCTTCTCCGCCAGGTGCATCGGCCATTCCCAGAGGTCACCCCGCCGCATGGCGATCGCGTTCCGGGCGATGAAGTAGCCGGTCTCGCGATGCTCCAGGCCGTCGAGAGCCACGCGCCAATCCGCGTTCTCGAACAGGACCTGAGCGGTCGGGCACGCGTCGTCCAGAGGCAGGTCGAACATGATGTCCCCTCGTCGCCAGCTCCGAGCGGCCGATTGGCCGTCCCGAAATGGATCAGAACATTGAGGGAACAGTGGTGGCAAACCGAACCAGCGTCAAGCCTTTGTTCTCGGTGTGTTCGAGAAAGCCGCAGCGCTGCTCATGAGGTGCCGCTCAACGGGGCTTCCGCTCGAACAGCGCGTGCTCGACCCGGTCCCCGGCATGGATGCGAAGCCGCGCCGCCGTTCCGGCATTGAGTTCCAGAACGGAGAGAACCGGCTCGTTCGAGGGAATGACCTTGGTCGAGAGCGGCTCGGTGTCGGCGGCGATCTTGGCGATGGTTCCGTCGGCGCGGATGAACAGCATGTCGAGGGGCAGGTAGGTGTTCTTCATCCACATGGCCACGGGAGCCGAGGCCTGGAAGTCGAACAGCATGCCATGGTCGGGCGCCATGCCGCGGCGATACATCAGGCCCCGCGAGCGCTCCGCATCGGTCCGCATCACCTCGACGGCGAAGACGTGGCGCCCCTCGCGTCCGACGATGCTCAGGGGCTCGGTGGGCCCGGAGGCCGCGTCCTGCGCGGCCGCCTGCCGAGAGAGGATCAGGCCCATCAGGGCAAAGGCGAGGAGCGCGCGAAATCCCGCGCGCCAGTCGATCAAACGTCGCGTAACCACCGGACCATCCGTCAATGTGAGGCGGGCAGCGCACCGTCGAGCAGCCGGACTTCGGCGGCCATCTTGCCCTTGGAACCATCGCCGTAGCGGACCAGAACGGTCTCGCCCGGCTTGAGTTCGGCGATCCCGTAGCGGCGAAGCGTCTCCATGTGAACGAAGATGTCCGGCGTCCCGTCGCCGCGGCTCAGGAAGCCGAAGCCGCGCAGGCGGTTGAACCACTTCACCACCGCGGTCTCGAGGCCGCTGGTCGGCGTCACGGTGACGTGGGTGCGCGGCAGCGGCAGTTCGGAGGGGTGGAGCGCGGTGGACTGGTCGAGGGAGATGACCCGGAAGGCCTGCCAGCCGCGGGGCCGCTCCGTCGCCTCCACGACGACGCGCGCGCCCTCGCTGGCGCTCTGATGACCGTCCCGGCGCAGGCAGGTGATGTGCAGGAGGACGTCGGCCGAGCCGTCGTCGGGCACGATGAAGCCGAAGCCCTTGGCCACGTCGAACCACTTGATCCGGCCCGAAACCTCCATGAGGTCGAGTGGCCGTTGCGCCTCGGCGCCCTGGCCTTCGACGGCGCGGTTGTCGTCCTGCTCTCCCGACGAACGACGCCCGAGCGGGCCTGAACCGAAATCGTCAGACATGTAAGCAACCCACACCGAATCACGTCACGCGACCCGCACGAGAGATTAACAAAGTCATGACTCGGCGGAAGCCCGTTTGGCGGTCGGTGCCGGACTTCGATGCCGCATTGTTCGGCAGGGCGGTTCGCGGGCAACAGCCCGGAGCACGCGAGCGTGGTGCAACCTCCCGCGGGCTTGATGAATTTTTATGCCGCAGCAGGTATCGTTCAAAAATTGTTAGGCATTGCAGCGGGAAGCGTCGGCGGCCGGCCGAGAAATGTGCGGCGTCGCGACGACGGGCGAACGATGCTAGGGGCTGCGCGATGATGCGCCCGTCTCCCCCATCCGTCGCGCCCCGGTCCCGATACGCGATCCTCGACGCGGCGCGCGGCGTCGCCCTCGCGGCCATGGCGCTCTACCATGCGACCTGGGATCTCGGTGCCCTGCGGCTTACGCCCGAGAATTATGCGCTGATCCCGCCGGGCCGGCTCGCCGCGCACGGCATCGCGGGCAGCTTCCTGATCCTCGTCGGCATCGGCCTCGTCCTGATGAACGGCGAGGGTTTCGCGGCCCGGCCGTTCCTCCTGCGGCTGGCCCGGATCGCCGGCGCGGCGGGTCTCGTCACCGTCGCCACCCTGATCACCGATCCGTCGAGCTACATCTTCTTCGGAATCCTGCACTGCATCGCCGTCTCGAGCGTGCTGGCCCTGCCCTTCGTGCGGTTCCTGCCGGGCTGGGCCGCCATCCTCGGTGCGGCGCTCGTGGTGGCCGGCCCGCACCTGATCTCGGGCGGCATCCTCGACGCCCCCGCCCTGTCCTTCGTCGGCCTCGGACGCGGTACGCCGCAGACCAACGACTACGTCCCGCTGTTTCCCTGGTTCGGGCTGGTCCTCATCGGCGTCGCGGCGGCTCTCTACGGCCTACCCGCCTTTCACCGCTCGCGCCTCGCGGGCTGGTCGCCCGCCGGGGCGACGCCGCGGGGGCTCGCCTGGGCCGGGCGTCACAGCCTGGCGATCTACCTCATTCACCAGCCGGTCCTGATGGCGTTGCTCACGGGGGTCGTCAACCTCACGGGGCCGCACCCGCAGGCGGGGGTGGCCGAGTTCCGGGCCCTCTACGTGCGCAACTGCGTCGCCACCGGCGGAGAGGCCGAGGCCTGCGGCCGGGCGGCGGCCTGCGTCTCGGATGCCTTCCGCCGGGAGAATCTCTGGGCGGACAAGCCGCGCAGCTTCACCGCCGAGGAGCGCCTGCGGGCCCAGGGGCTGTCGCAGGGCTGCTACGAGGCGGCGGAGGGAACGGCGCCGGCGCCGTGAGCCGGCCTCCGCTCCCGAGCGTCCCTCAGTCCTTGGCGCGCTCCACGTAGGAGCCGTCCTCGGTCATGATCACCACGCGGGTGCCGACGGCGATGTGCGGCGGTACCGCGGTGCGCACGCCGTTGGAGAGGATCGCGGGCTTGTAGGACGAGGAGGCCGTCTGGCCCTTCATCGCCGGCTCGGTCTCGGTGACTTCGAGCACGACGCGCTGCGGGAGCTCGAGGGTCAGCGCCACGCCGTTATGGGTCGAGACCATCACCGCCATGCCTTCCTGCAGGTACGGCGCGGCACTGCCGACGACGTCCTTGGGGATCGCGACCTGATCGTAGTTCTCGGGGTTC
Source organism: Methylobacterium sp. FW306-05-D (assembly GCF_058782155.1). Taxonomy (NCBI): domain Bacteria; kingdom Pseudomonadati; phylum Pseudomonadota; class Alphaproteobacteria; order Hyphomicrobiales; family Methylobacteriaceae; genus Methylobacterium; species Methylobacterium sp. FW306-05-D. The sequence goes on along the minus strand of NZ_JBYSXL010000024.1, from coordinate 29,073 downwards.
ATGAAGTGGAAGCCCTCGCCGTCCTCGTAGAGGAAGGTGTGCTCCCGATCCTCGACGAAGGCCCGCTCGACCGATTCGGTGGTGCGGTAGCGCTCAGACACCTTCACGCCATCGGTGATGCGGCGCATGTCGAGCTGAGTCACCGGGGTGCCCTTGCCGGGGTGGATGTTCTCGACCGTCAGGATGACGTAGAGCTTGCCATCCTTGTCGACGACGTTGCCCTTGCGGAGCGTAGAGGCGATCACCTTCACGGGGTCTGGTCCTGCTGTGTTCGTAGGGAAAAACGGACTTGGCGCCCCGACGCGGATCTCTCCGCGGGAGCGACATCTTGGTCCCGCCACTAACCTATCCGCGCCACCGTTGCCAGTCGCACCGCGAGACGGCACTCCCGAGTCGTCGATTTCCGGTCTGAAGCAGGTCGCAAAGCTCGCCGCATGAACACCCCCTCCCCCTGGTGGGCGCCCCATCGCCACGCCGACCGCCGGCCGGCCCTGATGGCGCGCAACCGCATCGTCGCGGCATTCCGCGCGCATTTCGCGGCGGCCGGCTTCGTCGAGGTCGAGGCCGCCGCGCTGCAGGTGTCGCCGGGCAACGAGGCGCATCTCTCCGCCTTCGCCACCGAGGCTCTGGGACCGGACGGATCGCGGCTCCCGCTCTACCTGCACACGTCGCCGGAATTCGCCTGCAAGAAGCTCCTCGCCGCCGGTGAGCCGCGCCTCGTCAGCTTCGCCCGCGTCTACCGCAACCGCGAGCGCGGACCCCTGCATCACCCGGAATTCACCATGCTGGAATGGTACCGGGCCGGGGCCGACTACACCGCGCTGATGCGCGACGGCGCCGATCTCCTGGCGCTCGCCGCCGAGACGGCCGGCGTTTCGGCCCTGCGCTATCGCGGCCGCACGGCCGATCCGTTCGCGGCCTTCGAGCGCGTGACCCTGGCCGAGGCCTTCGCCGAGCGGGCCGGGATCGACCTTCTCGCCACCGTCGACCGCGACGGCGCGACCGATCGCGACGGGCTCGCGGCGGCCGTGGCCGGGGCGGGGCTCAGGGTCGCGGACGACGACACCTGGGCCGACCTGTTCAGCCGGGTGCTGGTGGCGCGGATCGAGCCGCATCTCGGGCTCGGACGCCCCACCATCCTGTACGAGTATCCCGTCAGCGAAGCGGCGCTGGCCCGGCCGAGCCCGCGCGATCCGCGCGTGGCCGAGCGCTTCGAGCTCTATGCCTGCGGCGTCGAGCTCGCGAACGCCTTCGGCGAACTGACCGATGCCGAGGAGCAGCGGCGGCGCTTCACCCTGGAGATGGCCGAGAAGGCGCGCGTCTACGGCGAGAGCTATCCGATCGACGAGGATTTTCTCGACGCCCTGGCGGTGATGCCGGAAGCGAGCGGCATCGCCCTCGGCCTCGATCGCCTCATGATGCTCGCAACCGATGCGCGCCACATCGAGGATGTGCTCTGGACGCCGGTGGCGGGGGCCGTGCCATGAGCGCGCCCCTGCGCCGGCCGGCCGACCTCGTCCGCGCCGGGCTCGCGGCCCCCGGCGATCTCGCCGCGCTGGAGGCGGTGGCGGCGCGCTACGCCGTCTCGGTCACGCCCGACATGGCCGACCTGATCGACCCGCACGATCCCGCGGACCCGATCGCCCGGCAGTTCCTGCCCCGGGCCGAGGAACTGGTGACCCGGGCGGGGGAGGAGGCCGACCCGATCGGGGATGCGGCCCACAGCCCCCTGCCCGGTCTCGTCCACCGCTACCCGGACCGGGTGCTCCTGAAGCCGCTGCATGTCTGCCCGGTCTATTGCCGGTTCTGCTTCCGGCGCGAGATGGTCGGGCCGGAAGGACTCGGGACCCTGAGCGAGGCCGAGCTCGCCCGGGCCTTCGCCTATATCGCCGAGCGGCCGGAGATCTGGGAGGTGGTGGTCACGGGCGGCGACCCCTTCGCGCTGGCGGCGCGCCGGCTCGGCCGGATCGCTGCGGCGCTCGCGGCGATCCCGCACGTGCGGGTTCTGCGCCTCCACACCCGGGTTCCGGTGGTGGCCCCGGACACGGTCGACGCGGATCTCATCGCCGCCCTGAAGCGCTTCGCCGGCGCGGTGTTCGTGGCGCTGCACGCCAACCATCCGCGGGAATTCACGCCGGCGGCCTGCGCGGCGGTGGCGCGCCTCGTCGATGCCGGCATCCCGATGGTGAGCCAGACCGTGCTGCTCGCCGGGATCAACGACGATCCGGAGACCTTGTCCCTGCTGATGCGGCGCTTCGTCGAGAACCGGATCAAGCCGTATTATCTGCATCACGGCGACCTCGCCCCCGGGACCGGCCACCTGCGCACCGAGCTCGCCGCCGGCCGCGACCTCGTCCGGTCCCTGCGCGGACGGCTTTCGGGCCTGGCCCAGCCGCTCTACGTCCTCGACATCCCCGGCGGACACGGCAAGGTCCCGGCCGGACCCGACTACCTGGAGGAGTCCGGGACCGGGTGGCGCGTGACCGATCCGCAGGGCGCCGTCCACGATTATCCGCCCGGGCCGCGCCGCCCTTGAGGCGCCGCCCCGTGCGTTGACACGCCTTCGGCGGCAAGCTTTTGATGCCAAAACCGTATGGCGGGGCGGTCCGGCGGGACCCGAGCCCCCTTTGGCGAGATCTTCGGGGATCGGGATGGGTGTGTTTCAGGAGTTCGTCGGGCGCTTCTCCCAGACCATGGGCGCCTACCTCGGCGACAGGCCGCTGATGGAGGCGGCGGTCTCGGCCTCGGCCAACGTCATCCTGGCGGATTACGAGATCGACGAGGAGGAGATCGAGGCGGCGCTGGCCGGCATGCGCGCCAACCCGATCCTCGAGCGCGGCTACGACACCCTGAAGCTGGAGGCCGAGCTGTTCGAGGGGATCGCCCGCGCCCGCACCCGCGCCGGCCGCGCCGAGAACCTGAACTTCGTCGCCGCCATCGCGGAGCGCGAGATCGGACAGCGCACCAGTGTGTTCCTCATCGCCGCGGATGTCGCCGATCAGGCCGGGATCAGCGAACCGGAGCACGCCGCCCTGGCCGAGATCGCCGCGGCGCTCGGGGTCGACAAGGACGCGCTCCTCGGCACGGCGCACAAGGCCTGAGGCTCAGTCGGCGACGCGGCCGGTCACGAGGGCGGCGTCCTTCTCCACCTGGCGCTCGAAGCGGCGCGGCAGCAGGTTGGAGCGGTCCATCCGGCGCAGGCCCAGCACCATCAGGACGAGGGCGATCGCGGCGAAGGGCGCCCCGACGATCAGCGCCGCCAGGATCTCCGATCCGATCAGGGCGGCGATCCCCTTCACCAGCGCCACGAACAGCATCACCAGGGCGGCGACCACCAGGGTGAGCGCGGTCCCGAACCGGGCGACGAGGCCGAGGATCGCCCGGATGTTCCCGTCGGTCTCCCGGCGCATCAGCTCGAGTTCCTGTCCGACGAGGTCGCCGCCATGGCGCAGGCCCTCGCTGATCAGGCGGGCAAGGCTCGGCGTCGGTCGTGCCATCGGGTCGGGTCCTCTTCGTCATCGGGGTGGGCTCCGCGAGCACGGGACCCCGAGGCCACAACCGTGGCGGTACGATCCCGTTCCAGGCGGGCGCGATTCGCCTAGGCCGCCTCGCCGGCCTGCACCTCGGCGATGGCCCGGGCGATCGCGTCGATGAGCGTGGTGTCCTCGCCCGCCATCGCGTCCATCGAGGCCATGCGGCCGACGACGGTGGCCGCGATGCTCTCCTCCACCGTACCCTCCGCGAGGGCGTAGTAGATCGTCGCCTGCTGGCCGTCCCGGTGGCAGCGGCCCTCGATCTGCGCGAGCTGGATCGCGCTGTGGCGCAGGTCGTGGACGATGAGTGCGCGTGGTTTGTCGCCCCCCGGCAGTTCGTGGGCGTGCAGGGAGATCGATTCCGTCACCGTGAACACCACGGTATCCAGCCCGCCTGTCTGAAAAGCGAGACGCACCGCTTCGTTGGCCTCGCCCGATTGCGTGCCGGTGATCGCGTCGGCGCGCCATCCCGCGGCCCGCAGGGCCTCGACCAGGGCCGCGGCCGTCTCTAGGAAAGCGACCGAGATCGCGACCGCGTGGCCGTCCTCCATCAGGAGGTCGGCGAAGGCCGTGGTGCCGGAGACCCGGAGCAGGCTCGCCTTCTGGCGGAAGCGCAAATCCGCCGCCCAGCCCACCGGTCTGCGGGTGCTGCCGCCGAGGAGGCCCCATTCCCGGCGGAACTCCCGCCAGGTCGCGTCGTAGAGCCGGCGCTCCGGTGGGCTGAGCGCGACCGCGCTCAAGGCGCGCTGCACCTCGGGCCAGCCGGCGATGTCGCCCGGGCGCCGGCGCAGGCCGATCGCGCCCTGCCCCTTGAACAGCAGGTCGGCCATCACCGTGCAGTCGCGCGGGTTCGCCTCCCAGGACCAGTTGGTCCAGCGGCCCTTGGCCCGTCCGATCCCGAGGCCCTGCATCAGGCCGCGAAACTCCGCCAGGGTCGCGGTCGGCTCGCCCGCCGCCTCGCCCAAGAGGCGGCCGAGATAGGAGAGTTCGTGCGGGGCCTGGCCGGCGGTGGCGCTGAGATAGATCGTGAAGGCCGCCGCTTCCGCGATCTGACGGCAGACGAGGCTCTGCTGCGCATAGGGGTTCCGGAGCCGGTGGCTCTCGTCGAAGACCACCACAGGCCAGGTCCGCTTCGGCGTGCCGTGGCGGGCGAGCGCATTGTTCTTCGCCCGCATCGAGCGCCGGTTGCTCGCGGGGGGCGGTGCCATCAGCGCCTTGGTGCGCTCGTAGTTGGTCAGCGTCACGGCCTTCTCGCCGAGACCCGACAGGGCGATCGTGCGCCGCCATTGCGGCATCGCGCCCTTGGGGCAGACGATGAGCACCTCGCGCTCGGGCATGGCCGCGACGGCGGCCCACACCGACAGGGTCTTGCCGAGGCCGGTCGTGTCGCCGAGCAGGAATCCCGTCCGGCCGGCGCGACGCGCGGCCAGGATCGCGTCGCGGGCCGAACGCTGATGCGGACGTGGAACGAGGGTCTCGGCGCTGACCATCAGGCAGCGGAGCCGACGACGCGCCGGGCGACGGATTTTATTCTCTTCGCGGCTCTGCGCGCATGCTCACGAAGTCTTGGAATGGCCCTCACCATCTTTTGAAAACCTTGGAACTGTTGAGGTTGTGCTTTTGTTAAGGGGTCATCTCGGCGCGCAGTCGGGCGCCTCACTCGGAGACATCAATGCCGACGATCCCGCTCTCCGCAGCCTCGCGCGCTGTGATCGCCCCCGCTTTCGGACTGATGATGCTCACGCTGCCGGCGAGCGCCCAGAGCGCCGAGGGCAGCCTGTTCGACCTGCTCTTTGCGCCCGCACGGCCGGTGCAGCAAGTGGCGCCCGCGCCCATGCAGGACCCCGGCTTCGACTACCAGCAGGCTCGTCGGTCGATCCGGAAGGCCGCGCGCCAGCGTCCCAAGATCCGCTACGCCGCGCTTCCGAAATCCGAGCCCCTCCAGATCAAGGTCACGGACCGGCAGACGCCTCTCAATCTGAAGGCCGGTCCGGCGGCGGCCTTCCTGAAGGACGAGACGCTTCGCCCCGGCGACATCGTGGTGTTGAAGGAGGGCGCGAAGGTCTTCGTCGGCCGGCCCGACGACCGGCACACCGCCCGCGACTTCGAGAGCATCGGCCGTTCCGACTTCGTCGACCGCCGCACGCGGAGCCAGCTCGCCGCAATGATGCTGCCGGTCGGCGCCGTGCCGGCCGATCAAGCCCGCAAGATGATGGCGCAGGCCCGCAAGGTGATGCCGGCTGGCGTCGATCCGACGGTGAAGCCGGAGCTGACGGCGATGCGCGTCATCAACCCCTGGACGACCAACCCGTAATCGGGATCAGGCGGCCCGGACCGTGACCAGGAAGCCGTCGACTTCCTGGCGCAGGGCCGCGGCCTGGCGGGCGAGGTCGCTCGCCGCGCTGAGCACCTGGGCCGAACCGTTGCGGGCGGCGTCCGCCGCCTCGCGGACCCCGACGATGTGCCCGGACACCGCCCGTGTTCCATCCGAGGTGAGGACGGTGTTGCGGGCGATCTCCTGGGTGGCCGCCTCCTGCTGATCCACGGCGGCCGAGATGTCGCCCGAGATCCGGCCGAGCCGTCGGATGACCTCCATGATCCCGCCGATCGCCGTCACGGAGGCGTCCGTGGACTGCGAAATCTCCGCGACCTTCGCGCCGATCTCCTCGGTGGCCTTGGCGGTCTGGGTCGCGAGACTCTTCACCTCCGCCGCGACGACCGCGAATCCGCGCCCCGCCTCGCCGGCGCGCGCCGCCTCGATCGTGGCGTTGAGGGCGAGCAGGTTGGTCTGTGCCGCGATGCTGGTGATCAGTCCGACGATCTCGCCGATGCTGCTCGCCGCCTGCGCCAGACGGTTCACATCCTCGGCCATCCGGCCCGCATCGCGTTCGGCCTCGCTCGCCACGGCCGTCGAAGCTTCGACCCGATCGCCGATCTCGCGCACCGAGGCGCTGAGTTCCTCGGTGGCCGCCGCCACGGTATCGGCCGTGGCCGCGGTCTCGGCGGAGGCGGCCGCCACCGATCCGCTCAGGGACGCGGTGTCGCTCGCGGCCTGGGTCAGGGCGTAGGCCGCCGTCTCGAGCTGGCTCGACGCGGCCGAGACCGCCTCGACGATGCCGCTGGCCCGGGCCTCGAAGCGGTCGGCCAGAGCCACCATCTCGGCGCGCCGGGCGGCCGCGGCATGCGCGTCGAGGTGATCGGCCTCGGCGGCGATGCGCCGGCGCTCGGTCACGCTGGCCTGGAAATCCACGGCCGCTGCCGCGATGGCGCGAACCTCGCGGGCGCCGTTCTGCGGGATCGTGCCGGCGTCCTCGCCGCGGCCGATGGCGGTGAGCGCCGCGGCGATCCGGGTGAGCGGACGGGCGATGGCCGTGCCGAAGGCGAAGGCCAACCCGCAGGAGAGGAGCAGGGTCGCCAAACCGACGGCCATCCAGACCATCACGCTCCGTTCGGCCTCGGCCCGGGCGGAACCGGCGGCCGCGCCGAGATCGGCGGTGAGCCGGTCCTCGATGGATTTCAACTGGTCGATGCGCTGGGTCGCGAGGGCGAACCAGGCCGGCGCGTCGGTGAAGGCGAGCGCGGTGCCGGGGGGCGTGTCGAGAACCAGGCGGCGCAGGCGATCGACCTCCCGGGCCGCCGGCGCGGCCTTGCCGGCGTCGAGCAGGGCGGCCTGCGCAGGCTCGGCGCCGAGGCGGAACAGTGATTCGTAGGTGGCTTGGCCGGCACTGAGACCCGCGAGGCGTTCGTGGCCCGCGAGATCGATCCGGCCGGCCCCGAAGATCGCCGAGGCGGCGGCCCGCTCCTGGCCCGCCAGCTCCTTCAGGGCGAGGAAGGACGAGTAGGAGGCGATGCGGCCGGCGAGGTCGGCGCTGGCAGCCACCTGAGAGACCTCTCGCACGAGGTCGAGGGCATTGGCGATGATGCCCGAATAGAGCGCCATGTTCTGGGCCGGCGTCAGGCCGAGGCTATCCACCGCGATGCGATGCGGGCCGATTCCGGCGAGCTGCTCCGTCAGGACATCTTTGCGGCGGGCGACGCCGGCGCCGTAGGCGACGAAGTCCAGGCCGGCGCTGCTCTCGTCTAGGGCCTTGCGGGCGGCATCGGTGCGCAGGCGCTGGGCGTCGAGTTCGGAGCGGAACTGGGTTCCCTTGGCACCGAGATAGAGGCTTGAGGCCCCGCGCTCGCGCTGCGCTTCGTGGACGACGGCGCTGATGCGGCCTGCCATGCCCACCAGATCCTGCACGTGCACCATCCGGGTGCGAGCATTCAACCGCTCCGTGACGGCAAGTCCGACGACCATCGCGAAGGCGAGGCATGGCGCGAGGGCAACCAGAAGAATGCGGACGCGAAGCGAAGCGAACAAACCGACGAACATGGAGTGAAACCTGATGAGAAATTCTGCGCCACTGTCCAGAAGGCCGGTAAAAGTTGTGTTGCACGATGATCTTTTGCTCTAAAATTTCATCACCCGTCACATTTTTTAGGCAGAACCGAAGCGAAGACTTGGCTCAAGCGAGGTGTCGTTTGCGCCGATTCGCGTTCTGGGGGAGAGGCCTAGGTCTCCGCCCGGCGTCCGGAGCAGGCGGGCCTGATGGCCGGCTCCGGTCGCCATGGTCGATCGGAGCCGCCACGGCCGGTGCGAAGTCCGCAGGGGATCGGCTCTCGTCCCGAATAGGCGGGTCGGTTCCGCTGCTCGAAAGTCCCGCGATATTGTCCGCGTACGCTTTTTGTTCTAGCTGAGGGGCCGATATGCATGGCGCGCGCCTTGCCCGACGCGATGTTGCGCCCGACATGCCGCGAGGGCTCCGGTCGAGTCCTGCCGAGTTCCGCGCCGCAGACGTTCCCGAAGAGACCTCATGGCCAAAGCCAAAGCCGCCGCCAAGAAATCGCAAGCCGAGGCCGAGCGGGTCGAAGCGAAGATCGAGGCCCTGTTCGAGGGCGCGCGCGACCAGCGGGTGATCTCGGTCCGCGGTGCCCGGGAGCACAATCTCAAGAACATCGACCTGACGATCCCGCGCGATCGCCTCGTGGTCTTCACCGGGTTGTCCGGCTCCGGCAAGTCGTCGCTCGCCTTCGACACGATCTACGCGGAGGGTCAGCGCCGCTATGTCGAGTCGCTCTCGGCCTATGCGCGCCAGTTCCTGGAGATGATGTCGAAGCCCGATGTCGATCAGATCGACGGGCTCTCGCCGGCGATCTCCATCGAGCAGAAGACCACCTCCAAGAACCCGCGCTCGACGGTCGGCACCGTCACGGAGATCTACGACTACATGCGCCTGCTCTGGGCGCGGGTCGGCATCCCCTACTCGCCCGCCACCGGCTTGCCCATCGAGAGCCAGACGGTCAGCCAGATGGTGGACCGGGTCCTCGCCCTTCCGGAGAAGAGCCGCCTCTACCTCCTGGCCCCGGTCATCCGCGGCCGCAAGGGCGAGTACCGCAAGGAGATCGCCGAGTTCCAGAAGAAGGGCTTCCAGCGCCTGCGTATCGACGGCGAATACTATGCCATCGACGACGTCCCGAAGCTCGACAAGAAGCTGAAGCACGACATCGACGTGGTGGTGGATCGAATCGTGGTCCGGGCCGACATCGCCGCCCGGCTGGCCGATTCCTTCGAGACCGCCCTCGAACTCGCCGACGGCATCGCGCTGATCGAGTTCGCCGATACGCCGGAGGGCGAGGCGCCGCGTGAGGCCATCACCTTCTCGTCCCGCTTCGCCTGCCCCGTCTCCGGCTTCACCATCGCGGAGATCGAGCCCCGGCTGTTCTCGTTCAACAACCCCTTCGGCGCCTGCCCGACCTGCGGCGGCATCGGGCACGAGATGCGGATCGACCCCGAACTCGTGATCTCGGACGCCAAGCTCAGCCTGAAGCGCGGCGCGGTTGGCCCCTGGGCCAAGTCGACCTCGCCCTATTACGGCCAGACCCTCGATGCGCTGGCCCGGCATTATGGCTTCAAGACCACTGTCGCCTGGAAGGATCTGCCGGCCAAGGCGCGCGACGTGGTCCTGTACGGCACCGGCTCTGAGTCGGTACGCTTCGCCTACGACGACGGGATGCGGGCCTACGAGGTCAACAAGCCCTTCGAGGGCGTCGTCCCGAACCTGGAGCGGCGCTACAAGGAGACCGAGAGCGACACCTCGCGCGAGGAGATCGCGCGCTTCATGAGCGAGACGCCCTGCGCCACCTGCGGCGGCAAGCGCCTGAAGCTCGAGGCCCTTTCGGTCAAGGTCGCCATGCAGGATGTGGGCGAGATTACCGCCCTCCCGGTGCGGGACGCCCATGCCTGGTTCTCGGACCTGCCGGGCAGGCTCACGGAGAAGCAGAACGAGATCGCCTACCGGATCCTCAAGGAGATCCGTGACCGACTCACCTTCCTGATCGATGTCGGGCTCGAATACCTGACGCTGGCGCGGGGCTCCGGCTCGCTCTCGGGCGGTGAGAGCCAGCGCATCCGCCTCGCCTCGCAGATCGGCTCCGGCCTCACCGGCGTGCTCTACGTCCTCGACGAGCCGTCCATCGGGCTGCATCAGCGCGACAACGAGCGCCTGCTCGGCACGCTGAAGCGCCTGCGCGACCTCGGCAACTCCGTGATCGTCGTCGAGCACGACGAGGACGCGATCCTGCAGGCCGACTACGTCGTCGATGTCGGTCCCGGTGCCGGCATCCATGGCGGGCAGATCATCGCGCAGGGGACGCCGGAGGAGGTCCTGAAGAATCCGGCCTCGCTCACCGCCAAGTACCTCACCGGCGAGATGAGCGTCCGCGTCCCGACGGCACGCCGCAAGGGGCGCAAGGGCAAGCTGAGCCTGATCGGTGCCCGCGGCAACAACCTCAAGAACGTCTCCGTCGAGATTCCGCTCGGCACCTTCACCTGCATCTCGGGCGTGTCCGGCGGCGGCAAGTCCACCCTGATCATCGATACGCTCTACAAGGCGGTGGCCAAATCCCTGAACGGGGCCCTGGAGCACCCTGCCCCCTTCGAGCGCCTCGATGGGCTTGAGCATCTCGACAAGGTCATCGACATCGACCAGTCGCCGATCGGCCGCACGCCGCGCTCCAACCCCGCCACCTATACGGGCGCCTTCACGCCGATCCGCGACTGGTTCGCCGGGCTGCCGGAGGCCAAGGCGCGCGGCTACCAGGCTGGGCGGTTCTCCTTCAACGTGAAGGGCGGGCGCTGCGAGGCCTGTTCGGGCGACGGCGTCATCAAGATCGAGATGCACTTCCTGCCGGACGTCTACGTCACCTGCGACGTCTGCAAGGGTCGCCGCTACGACCGCGAGACCCTCGAGGTGAAGTATCGCGACCATTCCATCGCCGACGTCCTCGACATGACCGTCGAGGAGGCCGCCGACCTGTTCAAGGCGGTGCCGACGATCCGTGAGAAGATGGAGACCCTGGCCCGGGTGGGCCTCGGCTACGTCAAGGTCGGGCAGCAGGCGACCACCCTGTCCGGCGGTGAGGCCCAGCGGGTGAAGCTCTCCAAGGAACTGTCGAAGCGCGCCACCGGTCGCACGCTCTACATCCTCGACGAGCCGACGACGGGCCTGCACTTCCACGACGTGGCCAAGCTGATGGAGGTGCTTCACGAACTCGTGGATCAGGGCAACACCGTGGTCGTGATCGAGCACAACCTCGAAGTCATCAAGACCGCCGACTGGGTCATCGACATGGGCCCCGAAGGCGGCGACGGCGGCGGCGTGGTCGTCGCCGAGGGAACGCCCGAACAGATCGCCAAGTCGCGGGCGAGTCACACCGGGCGATTCCTGCGCGACGTCCTGGCTCGGCGGCCCGCCGCGGCGGCGGTGAAGGGCCGGGCCGCCGCCGAATAGGCGTCCGCTCGCCAAAACCGGCGCCGATTCGTCGGTGCGGAGCGATCGGCGGGCGTTCGGCGGCGCATCAACCCTCCAGAAGCGCCATTTCCAGCGGCCCGGCCTGCGCAATGGCCAGGGTCGGTTTGCCGGATCGTCCTGAGGACGAACCGTAACCATAACGGCTTGAGAGTTCAGCGGTATTTTGCAGTTCTGGGTGCCGGAGTGCCGGTGGAGAGCCCGACCAACCTGCTCAAAAGGTTAACAAATTCTTCCGCCGCACTGCACCGAAAATGCGGCTTTTGCGCAACGGTCGGGTTCGAACTGCCCCGTTTCCAAGCATTCCGCTGTCCTTCCGCGGCGTCCTGTAGAATAGTTCTCGACGTTGAGACTTGAGAACGGGCCGCAAGGGGGGCCGCCGAACCGACTGCAAACAAGCCGCGAACAAGCGGCGCATCGGCAGAATGGTTCGAACGGCTGCGTGGCGGACGCCTGAAATCCTTGGGAAGGAAGAGTAAAAATGTCGAAGAACTGGCTCGTCGCCGGAGCGCTCGCGCTCACGGCCAGCATGACCGCCACCGCGTCCTACGCGCAGTCCACCACGGTTCCGGGTGAGCAGGTCGGCTTGGCCACCGGCGCCCCGCTGCCCGAGGGCATCTATGCGCTGAACACCTTCGTCTATCAGATGCGCGACAACCCGTCGGCTCTCGACGTCGGTGTGAACATCCCGGTGCTGGTCTGGTCGACCCCGCTGGTTCCGCTCGGCGGCCGCATCGAGCTGCTCGTGGCTCCCCCGACCGTGTTCGCCTTCGGCAAGAGCGGCTCGAACCTGCGTGACCTGTCCATCAACGTCGGCACCTTCGTCGGCGGCATCTGGGCCTTCGATCTGGGCAACAACTTCGGCGTCAGCTTGCTCGGCGGTGTCTACCTCAACGAGCTGAACGGTGACCGCGGCGTCCTCGTGACCAACAACGGTACGATCGCTGCCTCGGCCGTGCTGCCCCAGCTCTCCTCGAACACCTACCGCTTCGGCGTTGCCGGCAGCTACACCGGCGACGGCTGGAACCTCACCGCCAACCTGACCGCCAACATCTACGACTCGCCCTCCAACTTCGGTGGCGTTCGCAACATCGGCCTCGGCGGCTTCACGCAGTCCTACTCTCTGTCTGACTCGCTGAACCTCGATCTGACCGCGACCAAGAAGTTCGGCAAGTTCGAGATCGGTGCCATCGCGTACGGCACCTACAACTTCGACATCAGCGCCAAAGGTGGCAACCTCATCAATGCCGCTCAGGGCGATCGCGGTCGGTTCCTGATGGGCGGTCTCGTCGGCTACGACTTCGGCTTCGCCACCGGGCAGGTCTATGTCGCTCGCACCGTCGCCAGAAGCGCTGCCAGCTTCGACAGCACCGAGATCTCCGGCCGCCTGATCGTGCCGCTGTACTCGCCGACCCCGGTCGCCGCTGCTCCCGCGCCGATCATCCGCAAGTACTGAGATCGACGCCGGCGGCGAGGTGCGTCCTCGCCGCTGCAGGGATCACGTGAAAGCCCGTCCGACCTCTGGTCGGGCGGGTTTTTGCGTTTTCGGGGCGCGGGCATCCCGTGACCCGGGTCGATGCGAGGCGGATATCCCCGGTCGAGGTCTGCCGAACCCGTGGGTCTCCCTGAAACTTTTCCCGATCGCGCTCCGTAACGGACGACGACCCCCCTGATGGGGCCGCTTGTTCTCAAAGGATGCGCTTCATGATTCATCGTCACGTCCGCCGCCCGATGGCCTCCACCATCGCCGCCGTCGCTCTCGCCCTCTCCGTCGGCGCCGCCTTCCCGGTCGCGGCCTTCGCCAAGAACCCGATGGTCGGCGGTGCGCCGATGTACGCCTCCAAGACCATCGTCGAGAACGCGGTGAACTCGAAGGATCACACCACCCTCGTCGCCGCCGTGAAGGCCGCCGGCCTGGTCGACACCCTGTCGAGCCCCGGTCCGTTCACGGTCTTCGCGCCCACCAACGCCGCCTTTGCCAAGCTCCCGGCCGGCACCGTCGAGACCCTGGTGAAGCCCGAGAACAAGGCGACGCTCACCAAGATCCTGACCTACCACGTGGTCCCCGGAACCTACACGGCCAAGGATCTGATGAAGCTCGCCAAGGATGGCGGCGGCGAAGCGCAGCTGAAGACGGTCGAAGGCGAGCCGCTCGTCGTCCAGACCAAGGGCAAGAAGGTCTACGTGACCGACGCCAAGGGCAGCACCGCCACCGTGACCGTCGCCAACGTGATGCAGTCGAACGGCGTCATCCACGTCATCAACGGCGTGCTCCAGCCCTAAAGCCTGCAAGCCCGCCAAGGCTCAGACGCGAACGCCCGCGACCCGAGAGGATCGCGGGCGTTTCCCGTTCGTCCCTCGCGGGCGGGCGCTCGCTCAGCCCACGCGATTCAGGCGGCGCGCGCCCTCGAACCGGTTGAGGAAGCGCGGCTCCTTCTCGGGTGCGATGCGGATGGCGAGGTGCATGGTGCCCCCCTCCTCCTCGCGCCGGTCCAGCACCTCGGCATTCTCGTAGAGCCAGTGCAGCGCGGCCCCGTCCTCCGGCGGAAGGATCACCGCGAAGGTCGAGCGCTGGCGCGCGATCCGCGCCTCGATGCGCGCCGTCAGGACGCCCAGCCCCTCCCCGGTCAGGGCCGAGACCAGGACCGGCGCGTCGCTATCGCGGTCGCTGCGCCCGTGTCCGCTGAGGTTCAGGAGCCGGGTGCGCTCGTCGGCGTCGAGGAGGTCGGCCTTGTTCCAGACCTCGATGATGCGCGATGCCGAGGTCTCGATTCCCAGTTCACGCAGCACGGAGCCGACATCCTCGGCCTGCGCGGCGCTGTCGACGTGGGACACGTCGCGGACGTGGAGCAGGATATCGGCGTGGATCACGTCTTCCAGGGTGGCCCGGAAGGCGGCGATGAGGGAGGTCGGCAGCTCGGAGATGAACCCGACCGTATCGGACAGGATCACGGTCTCGCCGTGCGGCAGCTTCGTCGCCCGGGCCGTCGGGTCGAGGGTGGCGAACAGCATGTCCTGCGCCATCACCTGGGCTTTGGTCAGGGTGTTGAACAGCGTCGACTTGCCGGCATTGGTGTATCCGACCAGGGCGACGATCGGGTACGGCACCCGTGCCCGGCTCTGCCGGTGCAGGCCGCGGGTGCGGGTGACGCTGTCGAGTTCCCGCTCGATCTTGGTCATCCGCTCCTGGATCATGCGCCTGTCGGCCTCGATCTGGGTTTCGCCGGGGCCGCCGAGGAAGCCGAAGCCGCCGCGCTGGCGTTCCAGGTGGGTCCAGGACCGGACGAGGCGGCTCTTCTGGTAGGCCAGATGCGCGTGCTCGACCTGCAGCGTGCCTTCCCGGGTAGAGGCGCGGCGCCCGAAGATTTCCAGGATCAAGCCGGTGCGGTCGATGACCTTGCAGCCGAAGGCCTTCTCGAGGTTGCGCTGCTGAACCGGCGAGAGGGCGCAGTCCATCACCACGAGGCCGATCTCGCGGGCCCGGATCACACCGGCCAATTCCTCGACGCGGCCCTTGCCGAGATAGGTGGAGGGACGGATGCGCTGCACCGGCGCCACGATGGCCTCGACCACGTCGAGCTCGATCGCGGCCGCGAGGCCGGCGGCCTCGTCGAGGCGGGCTTCCGTGGAACGCAAGGCTTCCGGGCTGCCGCTGGCGTTGCCTCGCACCGCTGCGGCCGCGGCCCGCCCGAGATAGGGTCCGACGACGAGGGTGTGGGTTGCCGCCGCGATGTCGCCTTCGGGAGCGGCCATCGCCTGGAGCCGGGCTTCCCCGGGCGTCATCGGTTCAGTCATGAAGGTGTTCGTTCAACCCTGTCCTGCGTGTCTTCAGGACAATGGGCGCTCGCCGGCCCCAGACAAGGGCACGGCAAACCTTTCCCGTCGAACCAATGCGGTTTGGTTCGGGCTCATGCCTTCTCGGGCGCGGTCTCGTCGGGTTCGAAGAGCTGGACCGGGTGGCCCGGCATGATCGTCGAGATCGCGTGCTTGTAGACGAGCTGTGAATGACCGTCCCGGCGCAGAAGCACGCAGAAGTTGTCGAACCACGTCACGACACCCTGAAGCTTGACTCCGTTGACGAGGAAGATCGTGAGCGGAATCTTGTTCTTGCGAACATGGTTCAGGAACGTGTCCTGGAGGTTCTGAGCGCGCTCGCCCGCCATTTTTTCTTATCCTTGATTCGCAATCGCCGCCCGCCGTAGTGACGGGTTCTCGTCCGCTGGTCTCGCGTAAGCCGGCGCACACGATAACATGGCGCCGGTTCCGGAACATTACACGTGTATCGGGGCCGCGATGCAAGTGCATCGCCGCCGCGTTCTCAGGGGCCGATGCCCAGCGACTTGAGTTTCCGGTGGAGCGCGGAACGCTCCATGCCGATGAATTCCGCCGTGCGGGAGATGTTGCCCGAGAAGCGCGCGATCTGCGCCACGAGGTATTCGCGCTCGAAGATCTCGCGGGCTTCGCGCAGCGCGAGGCTCATCAGCTTCTCGCCGCCCGAGCCGTTCGGCGTCGTGGGGACCAGGGCACCGATCTCGGTGGGTAGCATCTCGGAGGTCACCTCCTGATCCGGGTCCGTATGGGTCAGGATCATCAGGCGCTCGACGTTGTTGCGCAGCTGGCGGACGTTGCCCGGCCAGTCATGCGACTGCAGGACCGCCATGGCGTCCTCGGCGATGCGCCGGCGCGGCAGGCCGGTGGCGCCCGAGATCTGCTCCATGAAGAACGAGATCAGTTCGGGCACGTCCTCGCGCCGCTCCGACAGGGACGGCACGCGGATCGGCACCACCGAGAGGCGGTGGAACAGGTCCTCGCGGAAACGGCCGGCGGTGATCTCCTCGCCGAGGTCGCGCGACGAGGAGGAGATGATGCGCACGTCGACGTGCACCCGGGTGGTGCCGCCGACGCGCTGAAAGTTCTGGTCGACCAGCACCCGGAGGATGCGGTTCTGGGTCTCGCGCGGCATGTCCGCGACTTCGTCGATGTAGAGCGAGCCGCCATGGGCCTCCTCGAGGGCGCCGACCCGGCGGGCCCGGCCCTCCCCGGCCTCGACGCCGAACAGCTCGGCCTCCATCGTGTCGGGGGTGATCGTCGCCGCGTTGATGACCACGAAGGGCCCGTTCGCCCGCGCCGACATGGCGTGGAGGGTGCGCGCCGAGAGCTCCTTGCCCGAGCCCGGAGCCCCGAGGATCATCACGCGGGCATTGGTGGGCGCGACGCGCTCGACGGTCTGGCGCAGCTGGTTGACCACCACCGAGGCCCCGACGAGCCGGCTCGCCTGGCCCGACCGGGCCTTGAGGTCGCGGACCTCGCGCTTCAGGCGGGAGGCTTCGAGGGCCCGCTCGGCCACGAGGATCAGGCGATCGGCCTTGAACGGCTTCTCGATGAAGTCGTAGGCCCCCGCCTTGATCGCCGCGACCGCGGTCTCGATGTTGCCGTGGCCCGAGATCATCACCACCGGCAGGTCGGGATGGCCGGCCTTGATCTGGTCGAGCACCTGCAGGCCGTCGAGCCGCGAGCCCTGCAGCCAGATGTCGAGGAAGACGAGGTGGGGCCGGCGCGACTCGATGGCGGCGAGGGCCTCGTCGGAGCCGCCGGCGGTGCGGGTGCGGTGACCCTCGTCGTCGAGGATGCCGGCCACGAGGTCGCGGATGTCGGCTTCGTCGTCGACGATCAGGATATCGGCGCTCATGACTGGATCTCCGCGATTGGGGGGCCCGTGCGCGCGGCGCCCTTCTCATCCTGCGCGGAGGCCTTGACCTCCGGCGGCGTGTGGTTGGCTGAGTCTCGGGCGGTGGCGACGCTGGTGTCGCGCGGAACGCGCAGGCGCACGCGCCCGCCCCGACCTTCCGGATTGTCGTTCAAGTCGATCCCGCCGCCATGCTCTTCGAGGACTTTGCTGACGATGGCCAGCCCCAGGCCGGTGCCACCCTCGCGGGTGGTCATATAGGGCTCCAGCAGCCGCTGGCGCCCCTCGGCCGGAAATCCCTTGCCGTTGTCGGTGACCTCGATGACCACGAAACCATCCTCGCGGACGAGGCGCACATCGACCCGGCCTTGGCCGAGCTCGGCCTCGGGCACGGCCTGGACCGCCTCGACGGCGTTCTTCAGGATATTGGTGATCGCCTGGGACAGGAGCCGGATGTCGAAGGCCGCCAGGATCGGCTGGTCGCCGTCCTCGCCGAACGAGAACTCCATGTCCGGATGCGCCACCCGCATCATGAACAGGTTCTGGCGCGTGATCTCGCTGAGATCGTTCTGCGCGATGGCGGGCTTCGGCATCCGCGCGAAGGACGAGAACTCGTCGACCATGCGCTTGATCTCGTCGACTTGGCGCACGATCGTGGCGGTGCACTGGTCGAACACCTCCTTGTCGGTGGTGATGACCTTGCCGTACTTGCGCCGGATGCGCTCGGCCGAGAGCTGGATCGGGGTCAGCGGGTTCTTGATCTCGTGGGCGATGCGGCGGGCCACGTCCGCCCAGGCCGAGGTGCGCTGAGCCGAGACGAGGTCGGTGATGTCGTCGAGGGTCACCACGAAGCCACGGGCGCCGCCCTGGGCCTGCTCGCTGGTCACCCGCACGGTCACGGTGCGCTCGCGGCCGTCGCGGGTGAGCTGGATCTGCTGCTGCATCGCGCGCAGGCGGGCTTCGCCGCCCTCGGGGAACAGCGCCTGCAGTTCCGGCACGGCCTGGGTCAGGGGCTTGCCGACGATCTCGTCCGCCGAGAGGCCCAGGGTGCGCTCCACCGAGGGGTTCGCGATGGTGACGTGGCCCGCAGCGTCGACGCCGAGCACGCCGGGCGAGACGCCGGACAGCACCGCCTCGGTGAAGCGCCGGCGCCGATCGATGAGCTCGCTCGCCGCCGTCAGCCCGTCATGCTGCCGCCGCAGCTCCTGCGTCATCTTGTTGAAGCTCTCGGACAGATGCGCGAGGTCGCCGTCGCTCTTCCGGGCCGGCACCTGCGCGTAGAAGTTTCCGGAGGCGACCTGATCGGCGGCGTTGATCAGGCGCCGGATCGGTGCAACGAACCGGTTGGCGAAGTTGAGCCCGAACCACACCGCCGAGAGCAGCGCGATCAGGGCGATCAGCGCGAAGACCGAGGCGAAGCTGATCTGGATCGAGCGCTTCAGCGAGTCGTAGGTGAGATACTCGGCCGCCGCGGCCCGCGACACGCCCGGGAACTCGATGGCGAGCTGGCTCACCTCGCGCTGGACCAGAAGGACGGCGCCGTCATAGGCCGGCATGCGCAGGAGGGCGGCGAAGACGCGGCCCTCGCTCGGCACGAGGCAGATCGGATCGACCGACTTCGCCGCATCCTCGAAGGCGGCCGCGGAGGGCAGGCGGCGTTCCTTCAGGGCATCGATCTTGGCGCGCGCCACCACCTCGGTCGGGCCGCGCATGATCTCGGCCACCGGCAGGCCCAGGGCGGCGGCGCGGGTGGTCAGGAAGCTCTCGAACCAGCCTCGGTTCACGTCGAAATTCGGTCGCGCCCGGGTGAGGTCGTCGGCGAGGATGCGGATCTCGCGGGCCAGGCTCTGGCACTGGTTCTCCTGGTAGGCATCGGCCACCTCGACGGATTTCAGCACCACGTCGCGGACCCGGTCGGTGAAGCCCAGGGACAGGCCGCGATCGATGGTCACCGCCGCCACCACCGCGAGGAGGACGGTGGGCAGGATGGCGATGAGGCTGAACAGGCCGACGATGCGCGTGTGCAGGCGCGCCACCGCGGCGTTCGTCCGGCGCGCATGGAGGAAGACCCTTGCCTCCCAGGCGATGATCACCACGAGGCCGAGGACGAGGAAGACGTTGATGCCGAGGAGCGTCAGCCCCACCGTCGGGGTCGGCGTGACCCGGATCACTCCGGCCAGGATGAGGAAGGTGGTGATGGCCGAAACCAGGGCGGTCATGACCACCAGGGCCCCGACGATGCCGGGTCCCCGCGGCGGCGGACGCACCTGGGCGGGCAGTCGATCGGCACCCTCGGCCTCCGCCGGATCGGCGGAGCCTGAACCCTCCCGGGAGGGGTTCGAAACGGGGGACGGACGAAGCCACGGCATGGCTGATGCGTCGCCACAACAGTGTGGCGAAATTAATACGAATGGGACCCGGCCTTGCGTAGGAACTACGCAGATTCGCGATCCGGATCTGGACGCTTACGTCCCGGCTCGCCCCTGTCGCGCCCTCCGCACTCCGTTCGATCGACGAAGCGCGAAAATACATTATCCTCTCGCACTCCCGCACCCAGAGATCAGAATGTCCAATACGCCCGTCTTCGCCTCGGCCGCCGTCGCGGCACCCCATCGCCTTGCGGCCCAGGCCGGACAGCACGTCCTGGCGCAGGGCGGCAACGCGATCGAGGCGATGACCGCGATGGCGGCGGCTATCGCGGTGGTCTACCCGCACATGAACGGCATCGGTGGCGACGGCTTCTGGCTGGTGCGTGAGCGCGGCGGCCGCGTACGCGGCATCGAGGCCTGCGGCCCGGCCGGGCGGAACGCCACGATCCAGCGCTATCGCGAACAGGGCTACGAGGTCCTGCCGTCGCGCGGACCCGACGCGGCGCTCACCGTGGCGGGTGCGATCGGCGGCTGGCGCCTCGCCCTCGATCTCTCGAAGGCACTGGGCGGTCGACTGCCGCTGTCCACCCTGCTCGCCGATGCGATCCGGCACGCCCGCGACGGTGTCGCCGTCTCACCTTCGGAGGCGCGCTACGTCCCGAAGGAACTCGACACGCTCCACGCCCAGCCCCACTTCGCCGAGACCTTCCTCGACGGCGGCCGGCCCTTCGAGGCCGGTGCCATCCGCAAGCTGCCGGCGCTGGCCGCCACCCTGGAGCAGCTGGCCCATGCGGGGCTCGACGACTTCTACAAGGGCGACCTCGGGCGCGAGATCGCCGCCGACCTCGACCGGCTCGGGACGCCGGTGACACGGGCCGACCTCGAAGCCTATGCGCCCCGCGAGCGGGCGCCGCTGTCGATCCGGCGGCGGGATGCCACGCTCTACAACTTTCCGCCGCCCACCCAGGGCATCGCCGCGCTGCTGATCCTCGGCATCTTCGACCGCCTGCGGATCGCCCGGCCCGAGACCACCGCGCATTACCATGGGCTGATCGAGGCGACGAAGCGCGCCTTCGCGATCCGCGACCGGATCGTCACCGATTACGACCGCCTGGCCGTCGACCCCGCGAGCTTCCTGACGCCGGAGCGCCTGGACCGCGAGGCGGCACAGATCGACATGCGCCGAGCCGCGAGCGTTCCCCTGCGCAATCCCGGCGAGGGCGATACGGTGTGGATGGGCGCCATCGACCGCGACGGCCTCGCGGTATCCTACATCCAGTCGATCTACTGGGAGTACGGCTCCGGCATCGTGCTGCCGAAGACCGGCATCCACTGGCAGAACCGCGGCACCTCGTTCTCCCTCGACGCCAAGGCGGTGAACCCGCTGGAGCCGGGACGCCGGCCGTTCCACACCCTGATCCCGGCGCTGGCCAGCTTCGACGACGGCCGCGTGATGGCCTACGGCAGCATGGGCGGCGACGGGCAGCCGCAGTTCCAGTCGCAGATCTTCGCCCGCTACGCCGATTACGGGATGGACCCGGCCGCGGCGGTCGACGCGCCGCGCCTCCTCTACGGCCGCACCTGGGGGGCGGAGTCCCTCACCGTGAAGGTCGAGGACCGGTTCGATCCGGCCTGCATCGCCGAACTGCGCAAGCTCGGCCACGAGATCGAGGAACTCGGGGGGGCCTATATCGACTCCCTCGGCCATGCCGGCATGCTCGTGCGCCATCCAAGCAACGGTTCGATCGCGGCGGTGCACGATCCAAGATCCGACGGCGGATCGGAGGGGCTGTAACGTCGGCTGATCTTCACGGGCGGGTTGCACCGGAAAGCCAAGCGGAACAATGACTTGGCATTATCCTTGCGAAGGCTCGTCCATCGCAAGGAGCGAATAATGGATACGACTCTCTCACGCCAGCGATGGCTGCAGCTCGGGCTCGGACTGATCGCCATGATGGCGATCTCCAGTCCGCAATACGTCTGGACCCTCTTCACCAAACCGCTCATCGCCACGACCGGCGCGACCCTGCCGCAGATCCAGTGGACCTTCACGATCCTGATCGTGCTGCAGACCTTCTTCTCGCCCGTGCAGGGCTACCTGATCGACCGGTTCAGCCCTAAGCTGATGATCGCGCTGGGCGCCGCCCTCTCGGGACTCGGATGGGTGCTGGCCGCCCGGGTCGACACCCTGCTGGGCGTCTACGCCACCTACGGCCTGTTCTGCGGCCTCGGCACCGGCATCGTCTATGTCGGCATCGTCGGCCTGATGGTGAAATGGTTCCCCGACCGTCGCGGCTTCGCCGTCGGCGTGGTCGCCGCCGGCTACGGCATGGGCGCCATGCTGAGCACCTTCCCCATCAGCGACATGCTCGCAGCCTCCGGTTATCGCCACACGCTGACGGTGTTCGGCATCGTGCTCGGGGCCATCGGCGCCCTGGCGGCGCTGGGCCTGCGCGCGCCCCGGGCCGGCGAGGTGCTGCCCGCGCCCGCCGTCAACCTCTCGACCTGCGTGCACGATACGGCCCCGAAGGTGATGCTGCGGACGCCGCTGTTCTGGCTGATGTTCGCCATGATGACGATGATGTCGACGGGCGGCCTCATGGTTGTGGCCAACTTCGCCTCGTTCGCCCGTGATTTCGGCGTGGCCGACGCGATCATCTTCGGATTCGTCGCCCTGCCCTTCGCCCTCACCTTCGACCGCATCACCAACGGCCTGACCCGGCCCTTCTTCGGCTGGGTCTCCGACAAGATCGGACGCGAGAACACCATGGGCATCGCCTTCGCGGCCGAGGCGGCGGCCATCGCCCTGCTGCTCGTCTTCCGCGAGAACGCCTATGCCTTCGCGCTCCTCTCCGGCGTCGTGTTCTTCGCCTGGGGCGAGATCTTCTCCCTGTTCCCCTCGATCCTCACCGACACGTTCGGCACCAAGCACGCCACGACGAATTACGGCTTCCTCTACATGGCTCAAGGGATCGGCTCGCTGTTCGGCGGCCCGATCGCGGCCTGGATCTACGCCGCGCAGGGCTCGTGGCTGCCGGTCTTCGCGATCATCATCACCCTCGACGTGCTGACCGCGATCCTCGCCTATTTCGTGCTGAAGCCGATGCGCCGCCGGTGGCTCGACGGGAGCGCCGCTCCGGTCCTCGTGGGCAAGCCCGCCCTCGCCTGAGGCGCGGATTCCAACTGGACGATCGGAACGCGGACGGGGAAACCCGTCCGCGTTCCGATTTTAACGCCCGGTCAGGGCTGTCGGGTGATGGGCCGCGGCGGTCCGCCCGCCGGCGTCACCCAGTCCCGCGCATTCCGGAGGCGTAGTCCGCTCGCGTGCAGGCTCGATCGCCAGATCGGTGCGAGAGGCGTGAGACGCGGCAGGATGCGAAGCGTCACGCCCTCCGCCGCCATCGCGGCGGGCAGGTCGCCGAGGGTCTCGCGACCCTCCGGGACGACCGTACTGCGCGAGACCCAGGTGCCGGGATCGCCGGCCGGCTCGAACGATTCGAAGGGCATCCGGTAGCGCTGGATCGTGCCGGAGGCGATCCGCTCGGCCCAGGCTTCCTCGACATAGGCGACGGCCCGGCCGGCGACGTCGCCGAACCACGCCCGTCGGTCCTCCGGGGTCGTTGTGGCAGTCGGCCAGATTACGATCCGGGGGCAGTCGCGCGGGAACAGGTAGAGCAGGCTGTGAGCCGCATCAATCGCCCAGACCAGCGGGCCGTTCAGCCAGGCCCGCTCCGGGCCGCGCTCGATGCCGACCCGCACGGCGCGGGGAACGAAGACCCGGATCTCCGGGTCCTCGCTGAAGTGGAACAGCTGCGGGCGCGCCGCCTCCGGCCCGGCCCGGTCGCGCGGACTCACCGGGCGTTGCGGAACACCTGCAGGTCGAGGTCGCGGACCTTCTTGCGCAGGGTATTGCGGTTCACGCCCAGGAGCTCGGCCGCGCGGATCTGGTTGCCCCGGGTGGCGGCCAGCGCCGCACCGATCAGCGGTCCCTCGATCTCGCGCAGGATGCGGTGATAGAGGCCGGGCGGGGGCAGCGTGTCGCGATAGCCGCCGAAATATTCCGCCAGGTGGCGCTCCACCGCCCCCGACAGGGTCTCAGCCTCGCCGCTCGGCTTGCGGGCGCCCGTCGCGCCGTTCTGCTGGCTCTGGGCCAGGGGCAGGGTGTCGAGCTCGGCCTCGATGACGGGGCCGGTGATGGTCTCCTGCGGATAGAGCGCCGCGAGGCGCCGCACGAGGTTCTCGAGCTCCCGGACGTTGCCCGGCCAGCGGTAGCGCTTCAGCCGCTCCATCGCCTCGCCGTCGAGCTGCTTGCGGCTCAGCCCCTCGCGCTCGACCAGGATGAAGAAATGGCGGATCAGGTCGGGCACGTCCTCGGAGCGTTCCCGAAGCGCGGGAAGCCGGAGCGGCACCACGTTGAGCCGGAAGAAGAGGTCCTCGCGGAAGATGCCCTGCTGGATCGAGACCCGCAGGTCCTTGTTCGTGGCCGCGATGATGCGGACATTGGTCTTGATCGGCACCCGGCCGCCGACGGTGGTGTACTCGCCCTGCTGCAGCACGCGCAGGAGGCGGGTCTGCGCCTCCATCGGCATGTCGCCGATCTCGTCGAGGAACAGCGTCCCGCCCTCGGCCTGCTCGAAGCGGCCGGCGGAGCGCGACAGGGCGCCCGTGAAGGCCCCCTTCTCGTGGCCGAACAGCTCGGATTCGATGAGGTCGCGCGGGATGGCGGCCATGTTCACGGGCACGAACGGGCCGGTGCGGCGGCGGCCGTAATCGTGCAATGCACGGGCGACCAGTTCCTTGCCGGTGCCGGACTCGCCGGTGATCATCACGGTGAGATCGGTGGGCATCAGCCGGGCGAGCGCCCGATAGATCTCCTGCATCGCCGGCGAGCGCCCGACCAGCGGGATGTCCTCGTTGCCCGGATCGGTGCCGGCGGGCGCGGTGCCGCGCGGGCGGGACAGGGCGCGCCCCACGATGGCGATGAGCTCCTTCAGGTCGAAGGGCTTGGGCAGGTATTCGTAGGCGCCCCGCTCGGAGGCGCGGATCGCCGTCATGAAGGTGTTCTGCGCGCTCATGACGATGATCGGCAGCTCCGGCCGCACGCGCTTGATGCGCGGCAGCAGGTCGAAGACGTTCTCGTCCGGCATCACCACGTCGGTGATGACGAGGTCGCCGGCGCCTTCGGCGACCCAGCGCCAGAGGGTGGCGCAGTTGCCGGTGGAGCGGACCTCGTACCCGGCCCGCGACAGCGCCTGGTTGAGGACGGTGCGGATGGCGGCGTCGTCGTCCGCGACGATGATGTGTCCGTTGGGCATGACGCGACTCTACAGCTCCGCGGACGATTCGCGCCCGTCGCGGGCGCTCGACATGGGGAGAAGAAGACGAAAGGTGGTCCGACGCGGGACTGGATCGCACTCGACGATCCCACCGTGATCGCCGATGATCTTGGCGACCAATGCAAGTCCGAGGCCGGAACCCTGCGCCTTCGTGGTGACGAAGGGGTCGAACAGGTCCGGCAGCAGGTCCGCCGAGACGCCGGGCCCGTTGTCGCGCACGGCGACCTCGATGGGCAGGCTGACGCGCTCCCGCGAGCCCGGCACCTGGAGGCGCAGGCCGGTACGAAAGGCCGTCGACAGGGTGATCTCGCCGTCCACCGCGTCGGCCCCGATCGCCTCCGAGGCGTTCTTCACGAGGTTGAGGATCACCTGAACGAGCTGGTCGCGATTGCCCAGTACCGGCGGCAGCGAGGGGTCGTAGGTCTCGACGAAGCGGATGTGGCGGGCAAAGCCCGACTGCGCCGAGCGCTTCACCTGGTCGAGCACGCCGTGCACGTTGACCGAGCCGCGCTCGACGGGCCGCTCGTCGCCGAACAGTTCCATGCGCTCGACGATGCGTACGATCCGGTCGGACTCGTCGCAGATCAGCCGGGTCAGGAGGCGGTCGTCCTCGTTGCCCGATTGCTCGAGGAGCTGGGCCGCCCCCCGGATGCCGGCGAGCGGGTTCTTGATCTCGTGGGCCAGCATCGCGCCGAGGGCGATCATGGAGCGGGCGGCGCTGCGGTGGGTGAGCTGGCGGTTCATCTTGTCGGCGATGGTGCGTTCCTGGAGCATCAGCACCACCGCGTCCTCGTCGTCGCCCAGCGGCGTCGCGAACACGTCGACGCTGCGCTCCAGACCGGAGCGCGGCTGAACCAGCTCGACCCCGTACTCGCTGACGCTGGCCCGGCGCCGGCGCACCTCCGCCACCAGCGCGATGATCGGCGAGGCGAAGGGGATGATGTCGGAGAGGCGCCGCCGCTGCATCAGCCGGGCGGAGTGGTCGAAGAACGTCTCGCCCGCATGGTTGACGTGGAGAATATGGTCGTTGGCCCCCACCGTCAGCACCGGCAGCGGCAGGGCATTGATCACCGCCTCGTTGGTGGGGGCGGCGTCGGACCGCGCGCCGCCGTTCCGGCCCGGTGTCGGCTTGCCCGAGCTCATGCGGCCTCCCCCATGCTGTGCGGCATCGTCCCGTCGCGCCCGCCCGCGAAGGCGCGGACCAGGAGCGCGGAGGCGATCTCCGGATCGGTGGTCGTCAGGAGCTGCATCCGCGCCTCGGGATCGAGGCCGCCCCCGGCCTCGGCATAGGCCGCGAGATGTTTGCGGGCATGGCGCACGCCCATGCGCAAGCCGTAGAGGGCGAGCAGGCCCTGATAATGCTCGACCGCCAGGGCCGCCATCTCGGTGCCCGACAGGACTGGCACGGGCCGTCCGGCGAGGCAGGCTGCGAGCGCACCGACGAGCCAGGGCCGGCCCACTGCGGCCCGCCCGACCATCAGGCCGGCGGCCCCCGACCGCGCGAGGCAGGTTTGCGCCTCGGCCAGGGTGGTGATGTCGCCGTTGGCGATGACAGGGATCGCCACCGCCTCGACCACGGCGCGGATTGCGACCCAGTCCGCCCGGTCCTTGTAGAATTGCTGACGGGTCCGGCCATGCACCGTCACGGCGTTCAGCCCGAGCCCCTCGGCCCGGCGCGCCAGGTCCGGCGCATTGAGATTCGCGTGGTCCCAGCCGAGGCGCATCTTCACGGTGACGGGGATGCGGACCGCGCCGCGGACCGCCGCGAGGATCCGGGTCGCGCCCGCGATGTCGCGCATCAGGGCCGAGCCCGAGGCGACGCCGGTGACGACCTTGGCCGGGCAGCCCATATTGATGTCGATGACGTCGGCGCCGTTCGCCTCGGCGATGCGCGCCGCCTCGGCCATCGGCGCCGGCGCGCAGCCGGCCAACTGGACGATGTGGGGATCGACGCCGCTGCCCTCGGCGCGCAGCTGCGCCTCCTGGTCGCCGCGCGCCAGTTCGGCGGCCGCCACCATCTCGGACACCACCGCGCTGGCCCCGAGGCGGCGCGCGATGCGCCGGACGTGAAGGTCGGTGACTCCGGAAAGCGGTGCCAGCAGGACCGGCACCGGCCGCTCGCCGGCGCTCGCCGGCATGTCTCGCGAGGCCTTCGACCCGGCGAGAAAGCTCAAATAATCATCAGCGCACATTGTGCTCAACAAATAGACAAATCGGCTCGCCGCGCAAGCGATTCCGTGGATTTGATTTCAGCTTCTCCCGCGCTTAAACGACAGACCGCCCCGACGGCGGGTTGCCCAAGCCTTCGCATCGCGGACGCGCGGTGACGTGCCGGTGCGGGGCTTCACACACCCGAAGCGCGGGAGCATACGCATGTCCGGCACCGCGTGGAATGCGGCAGCGGTGGTTGTCGCGGCCGGCCGCGGCATCCGCATCGGGGGGGACACCCCGAAGCAGTACCGGCGGGTCGGCGGGCAGGCCGTGCTGACCCGGACGCTGGCGGCGCTGGCTGCCCATCCGGGCATCGTCCGCATCCAGCCCGTGATCGCGCCGGACGCCGTCGACTTCTACCGCGCCTGCCTCGACGACCTCGACGCCGCCACCCGGGGCAAGCTCGCCGAGCCGGTCCCCGGCGGGGCCACCCGGCAGCAATCCGTCCGCGCCGGGCTCGAAGCCCTCGACGGCACCGATGCGCCGGACCTCGTCCTCGTCCACGACGCGGCCCGTCCGCACGTGGACGTGGACCTGATCGAGCGCGCCCTGATGGCCGGACGCGACCACCGCGCCGCCGTGCCGGGCATTGCCGTCACCGACACCATCAAGGTGGTGGAAGACCTTGGCGACGGCACCGGCCGGGTGCGGGAGACCCCGCCGCGCGAGGGGCTGCGCGCCGTGCAGACGCCCCAGTCCTTCGCCTACGGACCCTTGCGCGATGCCCATCGCCGGGCGGCGGAGGCCGACCTCCACGCCTTCACCGATGATGGAGCGCTCGCCGAATGGGCCGGTCTGGCCGTCGTCGTGTTCGAGGGCGACCCGCGCAACCGCAAGATCACCCAGCCGGCCGACCTGATCGAGGCCGATCGCGGCTTCTCCGGCCGAAACCCCACCGCCCTGAGCGAGGCCCATCCCATGACCACCTACGTCACCCGCCTCGGCACAGGCTTCGACGTCCACGCCTTCACGGAGGGCGACCATGTCTGGCTCGGCGGCGTGAAGATCCCCGCCGACCGCGGCGTGCTGGCCCATTCGGATGGCGACGTCGCCCTCCACGCCCTCACGGACGCCCTCCTCGGCGCCATCGCGGACGGCGACATTGGAACCCACTTCCCGCCGAGCGACGAGCAGTGGCGCGGCGCCGCCTCCGACCGCTTTCTGGCGCACGCGGTGGAACTGGTACGCGCGCGCGGCGGCAAGATCGACCACCTCGACATCACGGTCCTGGCCGAGGCCCCGCGCATCGGCGCCCATCGCGAGGCGATCCGTGCCCGCATCGCTGAGATCGCGGGCGTGCCGCTGAGTTCGGTCTCGATCAAGGCGACCACCACCGAGAAGCTCGGCTTCGTCGGCCGCGCCGAGGGCCTCGCCGCCCAGGCCGCCGCCACGGTGCGGCTGCCCGAAGTCACGGTCGAGTTGAACGCCGCCGACGAGACGGCCGAGCGTCGCTCGTGATCGACGATCCCGCCCTGCTCGCCCGGGCGGAGGCGCTGGTCGCCGCCTATGCGGCGGCGGGGCTGACGGTCGCCACGGCCGAATCCTGCACCGGCGGCCTCGTCGCCGCGTTGCTCACCGCGATTCCCGGCTCCTCGGCGGTGGTCGAACGCGGCTTCGTCACCTATTCGAACGTGGCGAAGTCCGAGAGCATCGGCGTCCCCGCCGAGCTCGTCGCCACGCACGGCGCGGTGAGCATGGACGTGGCCCGGGCCATGGCCGAGGGCGCCCTGGCGCATGCGCACGCCAGTGTCGCGGTGGCGATCACCGGAATCGCCGGCCCCGGCGGCGGCAGCGCCGACAAGCCGGTCGGCCTCGTGCATTTCGGGCTCGCCGTGAACGGGGCGAGCGTCCGCCACCTCGAACGGCGCTACGGCGACCTCGGCCGCACCGAGATCCGGCGCCACGCCGTCGGCGATGCGCTGGGCCTGCTCGAATCGGTCCTCGCCCCGACGTCTTGAAACCGACACGCTCGGTCGTCAGGTTGGGAATCACGGCGCGTCGTTGCGCGCCGGGTTCGCCCGCGATCCATTGGGGAGGCTGCATGACATCGGTATCGTTCGCCTCTCCCGCCCGCCCGCGCTCCCCGCG